>JAYSCE010000192.1:0-7859 GCA_041915035.1 Xanthobacter sp. | reverse complement strand
TGCTGGATGCGCGGGGCGTGATCTCCGTCACCGAGCGGCAGAGCTACATCCTGCGCGTGCGCGAACTGGCCAAGGCCTGCGGCGCCGCCTGGCTGAAGACGGCGGGCGGCGGCGCCGCAGCCTGAGGGGCTGAACGGTAAGGGATTGCCCCGACCGTCGCGCGGGTGCTAGCTCAAGCGGAGCCGCAACCGCCCGCCCGGACACGCCATGACCGCCACCGATGCCGGCAGACGCGACCTGCCCGGCCTCACGCCGCCTGAGGGGGCGGGGCCCGCGGGGGCGTCGCCGCGCCTGCTGGCGGCGGGGGGCATCGGCAATCTGTTGGAATGGTACGACTTCGCCTCCTACGGCTTCCTCGCGCCCATCTTCGCCCGCACCTTCTTTCCCGCCGAGGATGCGCTGGTGGGGCTCATCTCCGCCTTCGGCCTGTTCGGCGCGGCCTTCCTGATGCGCCCTCTGGGGGCGATCCTGTTCGGCCATGTAGGCGACCGGTTCGGCCCCCGCATCGCCCTCATCGCCTCGGTCTCGGTGATGAGCTGCGCCACGGTAGGCATCGGCCTTCTGCCCACCTATGCGACGGCCGGTGTCTTCGCGCCTTTGCTGCTCCTCATCCTGCGGCTGTTGCAGGGGCTCTCCATCGGCGGGGAATACACCACCTCCTCCATCTATCTCGCCGAACACGCCGTGCCCCGCCATCGCGGGTTTACGGCGGCCTTCTCCACGGCGGGCGGGCAGACGGGGACGCTCATCGGCTCCGGCGTATGCGCATTGCTCAGCGCGGTTCTCTCGGCGGAAGCAATGCAGGCCTTCGGCTGGCGGGTGCCGTTCCTGCTCGGCGCGGTGCTCGGCATCATTGCGCTGCTGCTGCGCCGGCCCCGGCCCGGCGACCGGGGCGGCAGCAAGGCCAAGGGGCTGCCGCTGAAGCGGGCCTTCCGGGAAGCGGGCGGCGCCATCCTCGCCGCCATGCTGGTGACGCTCTTCGTTGGGGCCGACACCTACCTCCTGTTCGTCTACCTGCCGACCTACATCGAGCAGGAGGCGGGCCTCCCGCCCGCGACCGCATTGGCCTTCACCACCCTCGCGCTCATCGTCTCGGTCACCTGCTGCCTGCTGTTCGGCGCCTTGTCGGATCGTATCGGCCGGCGGCGGATCGTGGCGGCGGGGCTTTCCGGCTTTATCCTGCTCTCCTGGCCGCTGTTTCTCCTGCTGCGCGGCGGCAGCGCGGGGGAGGTGCTGACCGCCCAGCTCGTCTTTTCGGTGCTGGCTGCGGCGGTCACGAGCCCGCTGCCAGCGCTGCTGGTGGAAGTGTTCGAGACGCCGGTGCGGTGCAGCGCCATGGGCTTTGCCTGGAATCTCGGCATCGGCGTTTCCGGCGGCTTCGCGCCCATGCTCGCCACCTATTTCGTGAAGGGCCTCGGCCTCACCAAGGCGCCGGCGGTCCATCTGATGCTGCTGGCGGCCATCGCGCTGGTGGGCGTCGCGGCGCTCACCGAACGGCGCGGCCGGGTGCTGGACGCGCCTTCCGAATAGACCTAACGCTTGAGCTGAGCAGGGGCGGAATCCATGAGCAGCATTGCGAACGCGGGGGCGGAAGACTTTTCCGGAGGCATGGCGCCGCAGGGTGCTCCCGTTCTATCCCGGCGGCTGATGGCGGCCGGCATGCTCGGCAACGTGCTGGAATGGTACGATTTCGCCGTCTACGGGTTCCTCGCCAGCATCTTCGCCCGCAACTTCTTTCCGGAGACGAGCCCCACGGCGGCCATGCTCTCGGTGTTCGGCGTGTTCGCCGCCTCCTTCCTCATGCGGCCGCTCGGCTCGGTGCTGTTCGGCCATATCGGTGACCGGATGGGCCGGCGCGCGGCGCTCATGTCGTCCGCCGCGCTCATGAGCGTCTCCACCTTCTGCGTCGGGCTTCTGCCGACCTATGAGACGGCCGGCGTGCTCTCCGCCGTGCTGCTTCTGGTGTTGCGCCTTGCGCAGGGGCTCTCGGTGGGCGGGGAATACATGACCTCCGCCGTGTTCCTGGCCGAGAATGCGCAGGTGCGGTGGCGCGGGGCGGTGACCTCGCTGGTCATCGTCGGCTGCAATGGCGGGATGCTGCTGGGCTCGGCGGTGGGGGCGCTGGTGTCCGGCCTCATGTCGGCGGACGACCTTGCCGCCTGGGGCTGGCGCATCCCCTTCCTGCTCGGCTGCCTGCTCGGCGGCTTCGCGCTGATCCTGCGCCGGACGGTGGCGCGGGACGTGAAGCCGGTGCATCGGCCCAGCCTGCCGGTGGTGGAAGCCTTCCGCGAGAACGGCGGTGGTATCCTGCGGGCGACGCTCATCAACATCGTGCTGGGCATCGCCTATTACCTCGCCTTCGTCTACCTCGCGACCTGGCTGCAGCAGCAGGAGCATTTCACGCCCCATGTGGCGCTGGAGCTGAACGCCGTGAGCATGGCAATGGTGATGGCCGGCTGCCTCGGCTTCGCCGCGCTCTCCGACCGCATCGGCCGGAAACCCCTCATCGTCGGCGGATTCCTCTGCCTCGCGGTGTTCACCTGGCCGCTTTTCCTGCTGCTGCATTCCGGCTCGGCGGGGCTGGCACTGCTGGGGCAACTGGGCTTTGCGGTGATCGTCTCCATCTATGGCGGGCCCATCGCGGTGGCACTGGTGGAGATGTTTCCCCGCCACACCCGCTGCACGGCGGTTGGGCTGAGCTGGAATCTCGGCCTCGGCCTCGGCGGCGGTACGGCGCCCATGGTGGCGGTGCTGCTGGTGAGTCTCACCGGCGATGCCATGGCCCCCGCCTTCTACATGATCGGCGGCGGCATCGTGGCCTTCCTCGCCGCGCTGGGGCTGAAGGAGATGCGGGGCACCCCGCTCGACTGACCCCCGCCCCCTCGACGCGGCGGCCGAAAGGCACTAGCACAGGCCGCGAAATTCACCCGCCGCGCGCAAGCGCCAGCCTCCCCGCACGGGGAGGACGAGCCCGAACCGATGCCCGATCTTCTGCTCGAACTCTTCTCCGAGGAAATCCCCGCCCGCATGCAGGCCCAGGCGGCCGACGCGCTGAAAAAGCTCGTCACCGACGCTCTGGTGGAGCGCGGCCTGCTCTATGAGGGCGCAAAAGCCTTCGTGACGCCGCGCCGCCTCGCGCTCGCCGTCCACGGACTGCCCGGCCGGCAGGCGGACCAGAAGGAAGAGAAGAAGGGGCCGCGCGTTGGCGCGCCCGAGCAGGCGGTGGCGGGCTTCCTGAAAGCGGCGGGAGTTGCCTCCCTCGATCAGGCGACCATCCAGTCCGATCCCAAGAAGGGCGATTTCTACGTGGCCGTGGTGGAAAAGCCCGGCCGCGCCACCACCGAGGTGGTGGCCGAGATCGTGCCGGATATCATCCGCAAGTTCCCCTGGCCGAAGTCCATGCGCTGGGGTTCCGGTACGCTGCGCTGGGTGCGCCCGCTCCATTCCATCGTCGCCACCTTCGGGGCGGAGGGGGATGAGCCGGAGGTGGTGCATTTCTCCGTGGACGGCATCGCGGCCTCCAACGTCACCCGCGGCCACCGCTTCCTCGCGCCCGAGCCCTTCACCGTGAAGCGGCTGGACGACTGGATGGCGAAGCTGGAGGCCGCCAGGGTGGTGGCCGACCGCGACCGCCGCAAGGAAATCATCCTCAACGACGCCAAGGATCTCGCCCTCACCGCCGGCCTCGAGCTGGTGGAGGACGAGGGGCTGCTGGGCGAGGTGTGCGGGCTGGTGGAATGGCCCGTGGTGCTGATGGGATCGTTCGAGGAGCGCTTCCTCGACATCCCGGACGAGGTGATCCGCGCCACCATCCGCGCCAATCAGAAGTGCTTCGTGCTGAAGGACCCCAAGACCGGGCGCCTCGCCAACCGCTTCATCCTCATCTCGAACCTCGTCGCCTCGGACGGCGGCAAGGCCATCGTCGCCGGCAACGAGCGCGTCATCCGCGCCCGACTGTCGGATGCGAAATTCTTCTGGGATACGGACCGGCTGAACGGCCTCGCGAGCCGCATGCTCAAGTTCCAGTCCATCACCTTCCACGAGAAGCTGGGCTCTCAGGCCGAGCGCATCGAGCGCATCGTCCGCCTCGCCAAGGAACTGGCGCCCAAGGTGGGCGCGCCGGTGGCGCTGGCCGAGGAAGCCGCTTTGGTGGCCAAGGCGGATCTGCTCACCGAGGTGGTGGGCGAGTTCCCCGAGCTGCAAGGCCTCATGGGCCGCTACTACGCGCAGGGCGAGAACCTTCCGGCTGAGGTCGCGGCCGCCTGCGAGGAGCATTACAAGCCGCAGGGACCGAACGACCGCGTGCCCACCGCGCCGGTCTCCGTGGCCGTGGCGCTGGCGGACAAGATCGACACGCTGGTGGGCTTCTGGGCGATCGACGAGAAGCCGACCGGGAGCAAGGACCCTTACGCGCTGCGTCGGGCGGCGCTGGGGGTGATCCGGATTGTGCTGGAGAACCGTCTAAAGCTGCCGCTTCTGCCGATCGTTCGTTCACAGTTGACATTTGCAATCATGAAGGTTGCCGTCGACGATAGTGGCCTCTTTGATCGACTGCGCAGGCTGCGCGAAGCGGTGGATATTTCGAAGTATTCGTCCGAACTATGGGGTGAACTCTATCAGAAAGAGCTGGGGCCGTCTGCCTCAGAGGTCGAGCGGAATTTTCCGAACAAGCTCAAGAACATAGAAAACGACCTCCTCGCCTTCTTCGCCGACCGCCTGAAAGTCTACCTGCGCGACCGCGGCGCCCGTCATGATCTGGTCGATGCCGTCTTCGCCCTCGAAGGGCAGGACGATCTCCTCCTCGTGGTTCGTCGCGTGGAGGCGCTGGCCGCCTTCCTCGCCACCGAGGACGGCAGGAATCTCCTCGCCGGCTATCGCCGCGCGGTGAATATCCTGCGCATCGAGGAGAAGAAGGACGGCCGCGCCTTCGCCGGTCCCACCGTCGCGGCGCTGCTCAAGGAGCCGGCCGAGGAACACCTCGCCGCCGCCATCGACGATGTGAAGGCCCGCGTCTCCAAGGCCGTCGCCGCCGAGGATTTCGAGGCCGCCATGACCGCGCTGTCCGACCTGCGCCAGCCGGTGGACGCCTTCTTCGACGCGGTGACGGTGAACGACGCCGATCCAGCGCTGCGCGAGAACCGCCTGAAGCTCCTCGACGAAATCCGCGCCGCCACCCGCGGCATCGCCGATTTCGACCGCATCGAGGGGTAGGGCAGGGGGCGGTCGTTCCCCTCTCTCGCCGTCATGCCCGGGCTTGTCCCGGAAGTCGGCTGTTGCCGACTTCCGCCCGCGAGGACGGAACCCGCGAACACGCGGGTTCCGGGCATCCACGTCGGGCCGATGGCGCTAGTATCCCCAACCTATTCCCGGCCGACCCACGTGGTTGTCCGGGACAAGCCCGGCCATGACAGGCCGGCGAGTTGTGCGGATGGTTCGCGCCCCCAAGACCGCTCTCGCGTCCCGGCCGACTGCAACGCCGCGTAGCGGCGTGGAAGGAGAGCCGGGACCCAGCGCAACGACTTCCGCGCAGCGGGCAAGACCCGAGAGCGCTGGATTTCGAAGCGCCTGCGGCGGTCTTTTGCGCTGGACCCCGGCTCGGCGCTCCACCTGCGGCGTCGCTGGTCCGGGGCGCCTCCCTCATTTGACAATCCCGCTCGCCCTGCCTTTAGTGGCGGCGTCGAAGGTCCCGTGGTCCCACACGGGCGTAAAAGGGAATGCGGTGCGGAGGTAAATCCCCTCCAATGCCGCGGCTGCCCCCGCAACTGTCGGCGGTGAGCCCCTGCCAGACGCCACTGGAGCAATCCGGGAAGGCGGCAGGGGTGGTGATCCGCGAGCCAGGAGACCTGCCTTCGACGAGGTCCGCGCCGGGCGGGGTGCTCCGGTATTGCGTCCCTTCGAGCCCGCGCGTGGGCGCTCGCACCCGTGGACCGGCCGGTGGAGCGCAGCGCGATTCCCGAAAGCACCTCACCCGAGCCGGGCAGCGAAAGCCCGGAAGCCGGCTGTGCGCCCGCGACGGCGCGCGAAACCGCTCCCGCCGTCACCCTCCTCATCTGCACCACCTGCCGCGCCCCCGGCAATGACGCTCCGCCCGACGCTGAGCGCGACGGCGCGCGCCTTCTTGCCTCGGCCTCCGCCGCGTCCGTCGCCCAAGGCGTCGCCGTGGAAGGCGTCGCGGTCGTAGGGGTCTCTTGCCTCGCCAATTGCAAGCGCGCGCTGTCCGCCGCCATGGTCCGCCGCGACGGCTGGACCTATGTGTTCGGCGACCTTTCCCCTGAGAGCGCTCCCGACCTACTCGCCGGCGCCGCGCTGCTCGCCGGCTCGGAAGACGGCCTGATGCCCTGGCGCGGCCGGCCGGACGTGCTCAAGCGCGGCATGGTCGCGCGCATTCCCCCGCTCACCCGCAAGGAGACCCGATGACCTCGCTCGCCCGCGTGCCCTGCACCATCGTCACCGGCTTCCTCGGCGCCGGGAAGACGACGCTGATCCGCCATGTGCTGGAGAATGCCGGCGGCAAGCGCCTCGCGGTCATCGTCAACGAGTTCGGCGACGTGGGCATCGACGGCGAGATCCTGAAAGGCTGTGGCATCGAGAGCTGCGACGAGGGCTCTATCGTCGAGCTGGCCAACGGCTGCCTGTGCTGCACCGTGGCGGATGATTTCGTGCCGGCGCTGGACCAGATCCTCGCCCGCGCGCCGAAGGTGGACCATATCCTCATCGAGACCTCCGGCCTCGCGCT
This sequence comes from Xanthobacter sp., assembly GCA_041915035.1. Classification (GTDB taxonomy): domain Bacteria; phylum Pseudomonadota; class Alphaproteobacteria; order Rhizobiales; family Xanthobacteraceae; genus Xanthobacter. Next base: position 1,123 of record JAYSCE010000192.1, on the reverse strand, counting down.
GCCCAAACCCCTGGTGCAGGCCTTCCAGTGGCCGGCCATCAAGGGCCGCGTGACGGTGGACGGGGTGATCGCCGTGGTGGACGGCCCGGCGCTGGCCGAAGGCCGCGTCGCGCCCGATCTCGCCGCGCTCGATGCGCAAAGGGCCGGAGACGAAAGCCTCGACCATGACGACCCGGTGGAAGAGGTGTTCGAGGACCAGATCGCCTGCGCCGATCTCGTCGTCCTCTCCAAGTCCGACCTGCTCGATGCGGCCGGCTTCGCCACGGCCGAGCAGGCGGTGGCCGGCGCCCTGCCGCGCGCGGTGAAGCTGGTGCGCGCCTCCGGCGGCAAGGTGGACCCCGCGGTGCTGCTCGGCCTCGGCGTCGGCGCGGAGGATGTCATCGACGCCCGCCGCACCCATCACGACGACGAGGAAGACCACGACCACGACGAGTTCGAGAGCATCGTTCTCGCCTTGCCGGAGATCGCCGATCCCGCCGCGCTGGCGGCCCGCGTGGTGAAGGCGGCGGAGACGCCGGACGTGCTGCGCGTGAAGGGCTACACCGCCGTGGAAGGCAAGCCGCTGCGCCTGCTGGTGCAGGGCGTCGGCCCGCGCGTGTCGCACCATTTCGACCGGGCGTGGAACGCGGGCGAGGCCCGGCGCGGGGCGTTGGTGGTCATCGGCCTCAAGGGCTTCGACCGCGCGGCCGTGGAACAGGCCATCCTCGGCTAGGCCATGCACATCCTCGCCACCACATCGACGAGCCTGGAGGAGTTGGCCGAGCCGGTCGACCTCGCCCAGCCGCCAGGCGACATGGTGGCGCTCTCCTTCATCGACAGCGATCTCATCGGCCTGTCCGCCGCATGGCGCGCGCGGGGCGCGCAGGGGCCCAGCCTGCGCCTCGCGCGGCTGAAGGATCTCCGCCACCCCATGTCGGTGGACCTGTGGGTGGACAAGGTCGCGGCCAAGGCGAAGGTGGTGCTGGTGCGCCAGCTCGGCGGGCTGGACTGGTGGCGCTATGGCGCCGAGCAATTGGCGGCAACGGCCCGCGCCCGGGGTATCACCCTCGCCTTGCTGCCGGGCGAGGACCAGGACGATCCGCGTCTCGCGGCGCTCTCAACTTTGCCGGAGGCAACGCTCGCC
>JAYSCE010000191.1:3226-7886 GCA_041915035.1 Xanthobacter sp. | reverse complement strand
CGGCCTTGCCTGAGGCTCCGGGGAGGTGGCGGCGGCAGGCCAGCGCAGTTCCTGCCAGACGGCCAATTCGCCGAGCGCAGACGTCAAGGCGGCCTTGGGGTCGGGGCAGGCCCTGACGTCCCATATGGCAACGCCCGGCCTCGTGCCGGGTCCGGCCTTCCGGTAGGCGGCGAAACGGAGGTGGGGGCCGGCCCTCAGGAAATGCTGCGCCAGTGCCGTCATGTCCGCCGTCTCCTCAGCCTCCCGGGAGGTTGGGGTCACATTCCAATAGGTACTCTTATTGGAGTTTGACCCCAACCTCTTCCGGGCCACCTTGAATGCGTTCTCGGAGCCCAGCGACGGGTGCAGGCTCGAGACGTCCTTGGCCGCCTCCGCCCATAGGCCGGCTGCCATCGCCTGCTCGTCCTTCGACGGGGCTTCGTAGAGGTGGAAGGCGTCGACCTCGACCGGCGGCTCGCAGTCGCCCCAGACCTCGACCTCGAGGGGGGTGGCGCTGGTCCGGTTCACGCCGCGGCCTCGGCCCATTGCCTGGATCAGCTGGTCCTCACAGATGGCGCCCCGGATGGCGTCGGGCAGGCCGGGGGCATGCCATTCACGCGGCAGGGTGACGGTGCTTCCGTCCTTCGCCTGAACCGTCGCCATCTCGACCTGGTACCAGCCGTCAGCCGTGCCGATCGCCGGGGCCACCTCGCCCGTGATGGCGCCCGCCATCGCCGAGACGTCCGCCGGCGGTGCCAAGGTGCGGCCCACCACGATGAGACGGGCCACCTGGCCGAAGCTGTCGAGGCCTGCGGTGCCGTTGTGGTGGAGGAGGTGAACGTGGGACGGGATCGTCTCCTTCGCCCGGATGATGTCCTCGGCCCGCTGCGGCATCACCACGAGGGTGTCGCCCGCCGTGAGCCTGGCCCGCAGCAGGACGGCCCGCCACATCTTCAGGACGTCTTTCTCCTCGGTCAGCGCCCGGTGCGAGAAGGCCTTGCCCACCACCGCGACGGTGCGCTGGTGCGGCGCCGCCACCCGGATGTCTGCCACCATGCGGAAGCGCGGGAAGAGATGCTGCACGAGCTCCGGCCGCAGGGTCGCGTCCACGTGCAGCACGGGCGCCTCCCAGCCTGACGAGATCGGCGCCACCCAGCGCAGGACCAGCGCCTCGTGCTCGGCGCCGGAGTTGTCCTTCACCAACTCGAAGGACAGGCGCCCGGATGCCTCCTGCCCGCTGTCGATCGCCTCGGCGAGCAGCCGCCACATCGTCGCCAGCCGGCGGATGTCGCCCTGGGCCTCGGCCAGTTCCTTCGCGCGCCGGAGGAAAGTCTTGCCATCCATGCCGGGCTTTATGTCTCCCTTCGTCAGCCGCCTCCACTCCAGTGCCATCGCGCTGCGGCACATGTCCGCCGTGAGGCCCGCCTCGAGGAGCGCCGAGACCTTGAGGGGTTCGCGCTTCTGGGCGTCGAGCGAGCGCAGCGCCGCCACCAGCCGGTGCCTGGTCTCGCGCAGGTCGGCGGTGTTCATGACGTCGAGGCGGGCATCGCCCACCACGTTGTCGCGCAGCAGGCGCGGCTCGCGTAACAGCGTGCCGAAGCCCACCGCCGTCTTCACCGGGTCGAAGCCGCGCAGCGTTGACTGCCAAATGGCCTCATCCACGATGAGCATGGCGAGCTTGCCGATGGCCTTGGGCCGCTCGTGGAAGAGCGAGGCGTGCGCCACCAGCCAGATGTCTGCCACTGCCTGCCGCTGCTCCTGATAATGGCAGCGGTGGAAGAAGGGGCACATCGCATCCTTCGCCTGGCAGACCGCCTCCTGAGGCCTCAACATGGCCTCCTGCGCGGCCTTCACCGCGTCGATGTCGAGGCACATCTGCTCGCCGCTCTCCGGCTCCTCTGCCTCACGCCCGCGCCATATCCTCACGGTGACGTCGACGCCCTGGCGGGCCGCCTCCGCCTCGATGCGCTTCATGAGCTCCTCGCCCAGCCGGTGCGTTGGCACGGCATAGACGATCGAGGGGTTGTTGCCGCCGAGTTCAGTGCGCAGCCTCTGAACCGCGGCCACCATCGCCTCGATGGCTTCCTTCGTTTTGCCGCCGCCAACGGAGACGCGGATGCCAAGCTGCGAGACTTCACTCAACATCATGTCGTCGAGCTTCACCTTGATGGCCTCGGCGACCAGCTGCTCCACCGCTTGGGCGACGGTGCGACCCAGATCATCGCGGGCTTCCTCGACCGGCTTCTCCGGCATGCCGCACTCGATCGCCGGCTCGAGGACGTCGAGGATGCGGTGGGCTACGTAGTCGCGTCCATATTCCGCCAACGCGTCGAGGTGGTCGGACTTGTCGCGTCGGAGCGTTTCATATGGCGTTGCCACGAGGACGGTGCGGCCTTCGACCTGCCAGCGCCGCACGGCCTTTTTGGCGGCCTGAATGGTCGGCGAGCCGCGCGGGTCGTCGTCAGGACATGCAACGATGATGCGCTCGTGCGGAATGGTCTCGACGGAGACGCCGGAGATCGAACCCAAGCCGGCCCATGCCTCGAAGCCCGTGGCCCAGTGCGCTGCCAACGCGGTCTCGGCGCCTTCGCAGATGATAATCGGCCCGTCAGCGGCACCGGCGAAGCGCACGGCACCACCGCGCAGCACGCCATGCGTCAACTTGATCTTGCTGCCGTCCTCACGCCTCACGGGCTTGCCATCTTCAGTGAGGTGGATGGCCTGCAAGGCGGTGGGATCGCCCTCCGGGCTGGTCGAGAGCGCAAGCAACCATCGCTTCGACGGATGCCATCGCAACGTCTCCGGCCACGTCTCCGACGTGATGCCACGGCCTCGCAAGTAGGCCTCCGCAGGCGTTCCAGAGATCGGCACGCCGCGGCTCCATATGGCCCGCACCGTCTCGATCTTCTCGGCCTGCTCCTGCGCCTCGCGGGCGTCGTCCTCGGCCTCGCGCTTCTGTCGCGCATGTTGAGCAGCTGCTGCCGCTTCCTCGCGGCGCCTGCGGTCGGCTTCCGTCTCCTGGCGCCGTGACTTGTCGGGCCAGCGCAGATAGTCGAGTGCAGCCCACCGCGCGGCGTCCTCATAGGACAAGCCCAGCACCAGCGCCGCCGCCGCAATGGGATTGTAGGTGCGGCCTGCGCGCCAATCCCTGAAGAAGCCGCGCCATCTGCCGGTGCGGGTCATCTCAAGCTTGTCGCCGCCCTTCCATCGCCACGGCTTGCGGCCACGCCGCTTCTCAGGCTCGCCGAGAAGGTGAAGCGCAAGGCCGTCGCAGTCGTCGATCAGCGCCTGTTTGATTTCCTCGAAGCTGTAGCCTGCGCTCATGCCGCACCTCGCTCTCTTGCAGGTGCTGGCGGGTTCAGGACGTGATCGAAGTCTCCGCGCTCGACGTGCCACGAAAATTCACGCGGATACCTCTCCGGGTTCAGGTGCCATTCCCGCAGCGCATGCTGCCGGCGAATGCGGGCTTCCTCGTCGTCGGGCTTGCTCATGCTGCCCACCCGTCGAGATCGAGCAGGCACTCGGCGATGAGTTGAGCGGTGATGGCGCGCTTCGTTGCCTCCTCGGCGTCGAAGACGGCTTGCGGGCCACGCGGCCACTCGCCCACCTTGATGAAGACGCCGGGCCTGTCGGCTGCTGTCGTCCATAGTTCCGATGACGCCCGGAAGAGCGGCGCCTTTGTGCTGGCGGAAACGAGCGTGAGCTCGAGGCCGTTGTCGAGCCTGACGCGGTCGCCCAGTTCCTTCGGCAGACGTGCCGGGCCGATCGCCACGGGTTGAGGCAGGGTGCGAGGCTTCTTCATGCGTGCCCCTCCTGGAAGGAGACGCGCCCGGAGTTGAGCAACTTCACGGCCTCATCCATGAGCCCGCGCGTGCTCATCGCCTTGTTGATGAGCTTGTTGAAGTCGACCGGCTTCTTGCGTGCCGGCCAGCGCCCGCACCGATAGTAGAGGTTCGGGTGGTCCTCGCTCTTCGTCCACATTTCAGCGCGACGGCCTGCGGGCTTTGCTTTGAAGACAGGGATGCTGTCCTCGACGTAGGCGAGCTCAAGAGCGAGGCCGTGCTTCAGGTGCAGCCCCTGCCCCGAGCATTCGCATCCTCTGCCGAAGCGGCGGATAGGTGTTTTCATGTCACCACCTGCCCTTCAGCCCAGCCCTTCACGGTGCTGACGATCGCGGCCTCGATGTCGTGGCGCAGTGCGTCGTCCTCGATGGCGACGATCGGGAAGCCGCGCATGGACCGGGGCCATGCCACCTCGGGCTCGCCCTCGATGTCATTGATCCAGAGGCTGCCGATTGTGACGGGCCCAACCTGAATGACGGCCACCGCTGTCGAGGCGTTGACCTGGCGGACGTGACGGAGCTTGAAGGCGCCCCTTGCCTCGGGCGCAACCATGATGGATCAGCGTCCGCGGTTCAGCGGGCTGGATGTGCCATCAATGATGCGCTGGAGCCGGTCGGCGTCCACCCGCCACCTGCCGCCGACGCGGCGGCCTAGGCTGGGGTCACGGCGAAGCCAGTTCAGAATTGTACGGTCGGAGACCTGAGCCTCTTGGGCTGCGACGGTCGTTGGAAGCCACATGGCTGCCCCTCATCGAGAGAGGGTCTAGGTCGGGTCTAGACGGGGCCGCCTTCCTGGTGGTACTGTCCCTCTTGTGACTGAGAGGGCACCCGGTAGGCGGC
>JAYSCE010000191.1:0-3216 GCA_041915035.1 Xanthobacter sp. | reverse complement strand
TTTTGTCTTTGATCTGACTAAACTCCTCGGTTGTCTTGATCTGAAGGGCCCTGCGCGCCAACGCGGGGCCTTTCGCTTTTCGTGACTTGGTGGAACCAAATCACTTGTTGGCAGATTGCCACTTATTCGGGTTTGTCGGAAGTGCCTAAGCCCCCGAATGCACAAGCCCTCCTTATTTCCATCACTGTTCCTAATGATCGGCCTGCGACAGCCTGCCGCACCTGCTGTGAATTTTTCAGGGGCTGGGCAGGCGTGTGAAGGCCCCCGGGTGGGGGGTGTCGCCGATCTCCGGCAGGCTGACGGGAGAGGCTGCTCGTCCACGGCGACGGGGTGCGGTACCTAGCCCGTGGCCGGGGGGTGTCAGGCCGGCGCCGTCTCAGCCGCCGAAGAGACGCTGGAAGAAACCCTTTGGCTTCGGCTCCGCCTTCGGCGCCGCCAGCTGGCGGAGGCTGCCCTCGATGATCCCGAGCAGCCGGTCGCGTTCCTTGGCTGCCAAGTCTCGCTCGTCGCTGAGACGTCTCTGAGCCTCTGCCAATTCCGCCCGCAGCCGATCGGCTTCAGCCTTGGCGGCATCACGTTCGGCCTCGAGCAGCTGGGCGGACTTGGACGCCTCAGGCCCTGGCACGTCCTCCCGGCTTGCCGCCGTCTTCCCCCTGCTGCCGTGCTCGCCGAAGGTCCGCACGAGATCGGCGACGTCGAGAACCTGCTGGGTGCCTTCCTTGTGCAGCTGGAGCTCGCCGGCCTTGAGCTTCCGATAGATCGAAGCCTTCGACGCCCAGCCAGCCCTGACGGCCTCGGTGACGGTGATGCGCATGCCTTTAATAACTCCGGTGCCAACGTCTCGTTTCGGCGCACAACGTATCTCGAGACTGGTTTCTGAGACGTTTCATCCGCTCAACCCTCAGGAATTGGCGGTCTCACCCGTCTCAGCCCTCATTCTCGCTTCGGATCAATCCGTCTCTTTTCGCTTGTCTCGGAGACGTCTCAGGGCTATGTCCTATACATCCGTTCCGTTGTATAGGAAGGCAGGGCAGATGAACAAGTCAAAGGCAGTCGGTTACGTCCGAGTTTCGACCTCGGGTCAGGCCGTCGATGGCGTCTCCCTTGATGCCCAGAAGGCGAAGCTTCAGGCTTGGGCCGCAGCCAACGACTATGAGCTCGTCGCCGTCTATGAGGACGCCGGCATCACCGGCACCTCGATGGACAAGCGCCCCGGGCTTCAGGCTGCCATCGCGGCGACCGGCAAGGGCATGGCGCTGGTGGCCTACAGCATCAGCCGCCTTGCCCGCTCCACCGCCGACATGCTGGAGATCGCGGCGGGCCTCGAGAAGAAGGGCGCCGATCTTGTGAGCCTGTCGGAGAAGATCGACACCACCAGCGCCGCCGGGCGCATGGTGTTCCGCATGCTGGCCGTCCTGTCGGAGTTTGAGCGCGACGTGATCGCGGAGCGCACCACCGCTGCACTGGCCCACAAGAAGGCGCAGGGGCAGGTCTACGCCGCACTGCCGCTGGGCTATGCCAATGCCGCCGGCAAGCTGGTGCCGATCGATGAGGAGCTCGTCGTCGTCGCCGAAATCAAAGAGATGCGCGGCGCCGGCATGAGCCTCGAGAAGATCGCCGCAGACCTCAACGCCCGCGGCGTCACCGGCAAGAGGGGCGGCAAGTTCCACGGCATGACCGTCAAGAAGATCCTCGAGAACAACATCCACGCCTGAGGAGCCCGGCATGGGGCACGTCACGATCGGCATGCTGCGGCGTGACAGGAAGCTGCTGGAATGCGGCTGCTACGCCTGCCAGCATCATTCCTATCTCGACCCCGCCCAGCTGCCCTTCGATGATGAGCAGTCAGTGCCTGAAGCCTACAGGCGCATGAGGTGCAGCAAGTGCGGATCAAAGAGAACGTGGACGCGGCCAGATGCGCGCGTCGGCGGCGTGACAGGGCAATATCCGCAGTTCTAGGCGCCAGCCAGCGCCGGGGGTTCAAAGCCCCCTCCCGCCACCACGTTTCGTCCCTAGACTTGGGCGGGCGGTTCACACCTCGAACCAATAACCCCTGCGATGTGAACACAGTGATCCATCGCCCTCCGTCGAGATCGTCTCCGCACAAGACCCGGATCAGGTTCGCCGTCCTTATGCGGAGATCGTCGCGCATCGCTTCGCCTTATCTCTGCTCCAGCTGCTGAAGGAGATGAGCATAAGAGCGGTGCCGTTTCAGCCAGGGCATGAGAGCGGCCCTTAGTTCCGGGTCAGCAAATCGGGCCGCGTTCAACTTCATGAGGCCGCAGAAATCCGGCGTTGCATGGTCGGGGAATTTGACCTCGAAGCGGGCACCGTCGCGCGTCGCCCCGATCAGGTAGCCGTCACGCTCCAAGCCCTCGACCAATTCCCGCAGCCGCTTCGATACCGCCCGCCTCATTGCTCACCCCCTGCCATGATGGCGGCGAAGCTGTCGGAGGTCGCCGTGGAAGCCTTCAGCAAGTCCACCGTGGAGGCGGCCAGGCCGACATAGACGACGGGATCAATGAGCAGGGCGAGGCCATCGAAGCGCCGGGCTTCAGGGGCGGGGTGGATGCTGCTCATGGCGTCATCAGTCCACCGGCTCACCGCAAGGGCTGCGGCGTGGGTCCGGGCAATGTGGGTTTCCAAGGCTGCAAGGGTAGCGTCGCCCGGCGTGCCGGGGCTAAGGGTAGAGCCGTCCATAGTTCGATCCTCCAGTGATCGGGTTGTGGATAGGCTCGGGCGAAGGTTGCCGCCTTCGTCCGGGCCGCCTCAAGGGTAAGCCGATTTTCTAAAAACAGACAAGCGTTCTCGCAGGGGTTGAGAGGTTGATCAGCCCTTGGTGATGGCTTCCTGCGCCAGCCGGTCCGCACGTCTCGCCCTGATTTCCTCGAGCAGCTGAAGGTGGACTTGGCCGAGATCGCTCTGGCGCACCGTCACGTCGGAGACGGTCGAGGGCTTGCCGTGCAGCCGGTCGAGGATCGAGTTCGCCACCGTCGCCACCACTCTCTCGTCCTCGCTTTCGAGCAACTCCACCAAGCGCTGCGCCGCCCTTACGGACCCGGCTTCAAGGGCCTCGCGGATGTCGGGCGGCAAGGGTGGACGGCCCGCCGGATTGCCGCTGAAGCCGGGGCGGATGCGGCCCCTCTCGTCTCGGGCCTCGTCTCTGGAAGGCGGGTAGATGTCCTTTGGCGGCTCCTAAAATGCCCCTGATCGCAG
>JAYSCE010000190.1:7473-7910 GCA_041915035.1 Xanthobacter sp. | reverse complement strand
GGCGGAACTAACCGCAGCGCTCTCCGATCCGGACTTCGCCCGCTGGCACGCCAATTCCGTCGCCCCCCACAAGGCGAAGGGCCATGCCATCGTCACCCTGTCGCTGAAGCCCGTGGGCGGCCCGCCCGGCGACGCGACGGCGGACCAGATGGACGCCATCGCCGACCTCGCGGACGAGTATGCTTATGGCGAGATCCGCGTCGCCCACGAGCAGAACCTCACCTTGCCCTATGTGCGCCAGAAGGATCTTCCGGCCCTGTGGGCGAAGCTGAAGGCCATCGGCGTCGCAACGCCGAACGTGGGGCTCATCTCCGACATCATCGCCTGCCCGGGCCTCGATTACTGCTCGCTGGCCAACGCGCGCTCCATTCCTGTCGCGCAGAAGCTCACCGAGCGGTTTGCGGACGATGCCCGCATCGCCGACATCGGCCGGCTGC
>JAYSCE010000190.1:5639-7463 GCA_041915035.1 Xanthobacter sp. | reverse complement strand
TCGAACCGCTTTGCCGACATGGAGCGTCAGCGCGATATCGGCGGCCTGAAGATCAAGATTTCCGGCTGCATCAATGCCTGCGGCCACCACCATGTGGGCCACATCGGCATCCTTGGCGTGGAGAAGAAGGACGAGGAGTTCTTCCAGATCACCCTCGGCGGCAAGGGCAATTCCAAGGCCCGCATCGGTGAGCTGATCGGCCCGGCCGTGTCCGAGGGCGAGGTGGTGGACGTGGTGGAACGGCTGGTGGAGACCTATCTCGACCTGCGCACCTCGCCCGCCGAAACCTTCATCGCCGCGGTCCAGCGGCTCGGCACCGACCCCTTCAAGGAGCGCGCCTATGCCCCTCGTTAAGAACGGCGCGCCCGCCGAGGACATCTTTACCGCCGTCGCCGACGACGCGGCCCTGCCCGACGGGCCGGTGCTGGTCTCCGCCGAGCGCTTCCTGAAGGAGGCCGACGCCCTCGTCGCGCGCAACGACGAGATCGGCGTCCTCTGGCCCAACAACAAGGACGTGGCGGAGCTGAAACCCTACCTCTCCCGCCTCTCCGTGGTGGCGCTCACCTTCCCCAAGTTCCGTGACGGCCGCGCCTACAGCCAGGCTCGCCTGCTGCGCGAGCGTTACGGATTCAAGGGGGAGCTGAGGGCGGTCGGTAACGTGCTGCGCGACCAGGCGCTGATGATGGCACGCGCCGGCTTCGATGCCTTCACCTTTGAGAAGGCGGCGGATGCGGACGCCTTCAACAAGGCCCTCGCCACCTATTCCCACTTTTACCAGCCGACCGGCGACGGGCGGGCCACCGCTCGCGACGTGCGCGTCGCGCGTGCTGAGGGATGACCTGAGATGAACGCTCTTGAGCGGGCCGCTCCCCGCCTCGATCTCGACGCGCTGAACGCGCGGCTGGAGAACGCCTCGCCGCTGGACGTGATCGCCGCCGGCCTCGCGGCCTTTCCCGGCCGCATCGCCGCGGTGTCGTCCTTCGGTACGGAATCGGCCGTGCTGCTGCACATGATCGCGCAGGTGGATCAGGCGACGCCGATCCTCTTCCTCGATACCGGCCACCTGTTCGAGGAGACCCTGGCCTATCGCGACACGCTCGCCGGCCACCTCGGCCTCACCAACGTGCAGACCTTTTCGCCCGATCCCGCCGCGCTCGCCGCGCGCGATCCGGAGCGGGGCCTGTGGTCGGACAATGCGGACGCCTGCTGCGCCCTGCGCAAGGTGGAGCCGCTGGCGCGTGCCCTCGCCCCCTACGGCGCATGGTTCAACGGGCGCAAGCGCTATCAGGCCGCCACCCGTACCGCCATCGCGCTGGTGGAGCAGGACGGGGAGCGGGTGAAGTTCAATCCTCTCGCTGCCATGGGCCGCGACGAACTCGTCGGCTACATGGACGCCCACGGGCTGCCGCGCCATCCGTTGGAGAAGCACGGCTTCGCCTCCATCGGCTGCATGCCCTGCACATCCCGCGTCCAGCCGGGCGAGGACCCGCGCGCCGGTCGCTGGCGGGGCAAGGCGAAAACCGAATGCGGAATCCATTTTGGCGATGGGATTTGAATTTAATTCCATAGAACTTGTGATATATGGGTTGACCAGCCGTCAGGCGGGTGCGATTGTTCGTCATATCGAACGATTGATCTGATTGACGAACGCACTCGCCGGAGGTCTTCCCCATGTCGTCTCGCCGCACGTTCCTGCGCGCCGGCCTTGCCGCCGCCACGGCGCTCGCGCTTTCGGCCGGCGCCGTCGCCGCAGCGGACATCACGCTGCTGAACGTCTCCTACGACCCCACTCGCGAGCTTTATGTGGATGTGAACAAGGCGTTC
>JAYSCE010000190.1:0-5629 GCA_041915035.1 Xanthobacter sp. | reverse complement strand
GGCGACACGGTAAAGATCAATCAGTCCCACGGTGGTTCCGGCAAGCAGGCGCGCTCGGTCATCGACGGGCTCGAGGCCGACGTGGTGACGCTCGCCCTCGCCTACGACATCGACGCCATCGCCGAGAAGGGTTACCTCGCCGCCGACTGGCAGAAGCGCCTGCCGGACAATGCTTCGCCCTATACCTCCACCATCGTCTTTCTGGTCCGCAAGGGAAACCCCAAGGGCATCAAGGATTGGGACGATCTGGTGAAGCCCGGCATCAAGGTGGTGACCCCCAATCCGAAGACCTCCGGCGGCGCCCGCTGGAACTATCTCGGCGCCTGGGGCTACGCGCTGAAGAAGAACGGCGGCGACGAGGCCAAGGCCAAGGACTTCGTGAAGGCGCTCTACAAGAACGCCCCCGTGCTGGACACCGGCGCCCGCGGCGCCACCGTCACCTTCGTCGAGCGCAACATCGGCGACGTGCTGATCGCCTGGGAGAATGAGGCCTATCTCTCGGTGAACGAGCTCGGCCCCGACAAGTTCGACATCATCACCCCCTCCATCTCCATCCTCGCCGAGCCGCCGGTGGCCGTGGTCGACAAGGTGGTGGACAAGAAGGGCACCCGCGCCATCTCGGAAGCCTACCTCAAGTTCCTGTACACGCCGGCCGGCCAGGAGATCGCGGCGAAGAACTATTACCGCCCGCGCGACGAGCAGGTGGCCGCCAAGTACAAGGACAAGTTCGCCAAGGTGGACCTTTTCACCATCGATCAGGTGTTCGGCGGCTGGCAGAAGGCGCAGAAGACGCACTTCTCCGACGGCGGCGTGTTCGACCAGATCACCGGCAACTGATCCGACCGACCATCCGCCCTGCGGCTGCCACCCTCGATCCTGAGGGCGGTGGCCGCGGCCATTCGAACGAGCGACGCAGAAGCGTCGCCGGATTATAAGCCTTCCATGAGCGCCTCATCGTCCCGCCTCAGATTCCGGCAGCCGAGCGTGATCCCTGGCTTCGGCCTCACGCTGGGCCTCACCTTGACGTGGCTGGGGCTCATCGTCCTGCTGCCTCTGTCGGCGCTCTTCATCAAGACGAGCGAACTGTCGCTGGAGCGCTTCATCGCCATCGTCACGGCGACGCGCACCCTGCATGCGCTGCAGGTCTCGTTCGGGCTCGCCTTCGGCGCGGCGCTCATAAACATGGTGTTCGGCGCCATCGTGGTGTGGGTGCTGGTGCGCTACGACTTCCCCGGCAAGAAGGTGGTGGACGCGCTCATCGACATCCCCTTCGCGCTGCCTACGGCGGTGGCCGGCATCGCGCTCACCTCGCTCTATGCGGAAAACGGCTGGGTCGGCTCGCTGCTCGCGCCGCTCGGCATTCAGGTGTCCTTCACGCCGCTCGGCATCCTCGTCGCGCTCGTCTTCATCGGCTTGCCCTTCGTCGTGCGCACCGTGCAGCCGGTGCTGGCGGACCTTGACCAGGAGCTGGAGGACGCCGCCGCGAGCCTCGGCGCCACGCGCACGCAGGCCCTTGTGCGCGTGGTGCTGCCATCGGTCTGGCCGGCGCTGCTCACCGGCTTCGCCCTCGCCTTCGCGCGCGCGGTGGGCGAATACGGCTCCGTCATCTTCATCGCTGGCAATCTACCCGGCGTGTCCGAGATCGCGCCTCTGCTCATCGTCATCCGGCTGGAGGAGTTCCGCTATGCGGACGCCACCGCCATCGCGACCGTGATGCTGGTCGCCTCCTTCCTCCTGCTGCTCATCATCAACCGCCTGCAGCGCTGGGCGGAGCTGCGCGGGAGCAAGCACGGATGAACGCCCTCGATCAGACCTCCGGCCATGCCGTCGCTCACGGCGCCAGCGAGGGCCTGCCCTCGGCACTGGAGCAGTCCCACGCTTACGCCGTGCATCGCGGCCGCCCGGTGCGCACCGAGCCGCGAGCCGTGCGCATCATCCTGACGGTCATCGCCCTGCTCTTCCTCGGCCTCTTCATCGGCCTGCCGCTTGTGACCGTGTTCTACGAGGCGCTGAAGCGCGGCTGGCAGGCCTATGTGGCGGCCCTCGTCTCTCCGGACGCCCTGGCCGCCATCCAGCTCACGGTCATCGTCGCGGCGATCTCGGTGGTGGCGAACCTGCTGTTCGGGCTCGTCGCCGCTTGGTCCATCGCCAAGTTCGAATTTCCCGGCAAGACCTTCCTCATCACACTCATCGACCTGCCCTTCTCCGTCTCGCCTGTCGTGGCGGGCCTCGTCTATGTGCTGCTGTTCGGCTCGCAGGGCCTGTTCGCCGCCTATCTGCAGGCGTGGGACATCAAGATCATCTTCGCGCTGCCAGGCATCGTGCTCGCCACCATCTTCGTGACCTTCCCCTTCGTGGCGCGCGAATTGATCCCGCTGATGCAGGAGCAGGGCACGGCGGAGGAAGAAGCGGCCATCTCGCTCGGCGCCTCGGGCCTCTCCACCTTCTTCCGAGTGACGCTGCCCAACGTGAAATGGGCGCTGCTCTACGGTGTGCTGCTCTGCAACGCGCGCGCCATGGGCGAATTCGGCGCGGTGTCGGTGGTGTCCGGCCATGTGCGCGGGCTCACCAACACCATGCCGCTGCACATCGAGATCCTCTATAATGAATACCAGTTCGTCGCCTCCTTCGCGGTGGCGTCCCTGCTGGCGCTGCTGGCGCTCGTTACGCTGATCGCCAAGACCATTCTCGAACACCGCCTCGCCGAGGAAGACAGATGACCATCGACGTCGTCGGCGTCACCAAGCGCTTCAAGACCTTCGCCGCGCTCGACAATGTGAGCCTCACCATCCGCACCGGCGAGCTGGTCGCCCTGCTCGGCCCCTCAGGCTCGGGCAAGACGACGCTGCTGCGCATCATAGCCGGCCTCGAATGGCCGGATTCCGGCGAGGTGCGCTTCGACGGGGAGGATGCACTCTCCCGCTCGGTGCGCGAGCGCAACGTGGGCTTCGTGTTCCAGCACTACGCCCTGTTCCGGCACATGAGCGTGTTCGAGAACGTGGCCTTCGGCCTGCGCGTGCGCCGGGGCGCGGACAAGCTGCCCGAGGCCGCGATCCGCGAGAAGGTCAACGAGCTGCTCTCGCTGGTGCAGATCGACTGGCTGGCCGAACGCTATCCCGCCCAGCTTTCCGGCGGCCAGCGCCAGCGCGTGGCCCTCGCCCGTGCCCTCGCCATCTCCCCCAAGGTGCTGCTGCTGGACGAGCCGTTCGGCGCGCTCGACGCCAAGGTCCGTAAGGAGCTGCGCCGCTGGCTCCGCCATCTGCACGAGGAACTGCCCGTCACCTCCGTGCTCGTCACCCACGATCAGGAAGAGGCGCTGGAGCTGGCCGACCGTGTGGTGGTGATGGGCCACGGCAAGATCGAGCAGGTGGGTTCGCCCGGCGAGGTCTATGACAATCCGGCCACGGCCTTCGTGCACGACTTCATCGGCGAGACCATCGCCCTGCCCGGCGAGGTGAAGGGCGGTGCCCTCTATCTCGGCGGCCGGCCGCTAGGGCTTGATCCGCAGGGTGTGGCCGATGGCCCGGCCCGTATCCTTGCCCGCCCCCACGACGTGGATCTGGCCGATCCCTCGTCCACCGCCATTTCCGGCAAGGTGCTCTCCGTGCGCACCTTCGGCCCGACGCGGCGTGCCGATGTGGAACTCAGCGGCAGTTCCGGCCCGGTGGTTGTGGAAGCCGCCGTGCCCCACGGCCAGGACCTCGCGCCCGGCACCGAGGTCGGCCTCAAGCCGCGCCGCTACAAGGTGTTCGCCGCCTGAATGGGCGGCCACAGCACTTTTTCGCCATCACGGCGTGCTGACGTACGGAGCTTGGGGCGCGCCATCGCGCCCTCCTGACCGGAGTTTGCCGCCGTGCCGCCGTTCGTCGTCGTTGCCCTGGGTGCCATCGGCGCCGTGGCGCTCGCCAAGCTGATCTCGTCCGAGACGCGCCGGATCAACGAGGCCTTGGACCGCCGCCGCAAGGCGGAGGCCGGCGACCTGAAGACGGTCCGGCTGGAGCGCGATCCCGCCACCGGCGAATACCGCCCGCGCGGCTGAAGCGCCCGCCGTCCTCCCGTCCGATCCGATTTCAGTCCCGCGACGGCGCGCAGGCCGCAGCTGGCTGGCAACTGCCCGTGGCGAGACCCACGGCAGTGGGCTTGCGCTCGTCCCGCGCGGCGCGCCGCGCCGCACGGCTCTTGGCGTGCTCGCGCTGGATGGCGTAGAGCCCCGCCCCCACCACCAGCACCATGCCGACGCTGGTCCAGGCATCCGGCAGATCACCGAACACGAAATAGCCCGAGACAAGCGCGCCGAACACGAGGAGGTAGCGCATGGGCGAGAGGGAGGCGATGGGCGCATTTCGGAAGGCGAACACCAGCATCAGCGTGCCACCGCCGAAGGCCACCGCAGACGCGACCAGATAAGCGAGGACCGTGGTCGAGGGCATCTTCCAGCTCTCGAACGGTGCCAGCAGCGCCGCGGCGAGGCAGAAGGCCAGCGTCCCGGTCAGGCCCACCACCGAGCCAGGAATCTCCGGCCCGATGCTGCGGGTGGAGATGTCGCGCGCGGCGCCCGTGAAGGCGGCGATGAGCGGCAGCAGGGCGATGAGGCTGAAGGTGGCGGGGTCCGGCCGGGTCACGATCACCGCGCCGCAGAAGCCGACGATGATGGCCGACCAGCTGCGCCAGCCCACCTTCTCGCCCAGCAGCGGCACGGCAAGCGCCGTCGTGATGAGCGGCGTCGCCATGTAAATAGTGGTGGTGGAGGCGATGGGCATCACTGCCAGCGCGGCGATGTAGACGAAGGTGGTGAAGGTATCGAGCGACGAGCGAACCAGCACACTGCGCCGAAACATGTAGCGCAGCGCGAGGAGATCCCCCGACGCCACGATCAGCCCGAAGAAGAGGAAGCTCACCATGGCGGTGCGCAGGCCGAGCCCCTCACTGAGGGGCACTTCGCGCAGCGCCAGCTTCATAAAGGTGTCGTTGGTGATGAACATCGCCATGGAGCAGACCATGGCGACGAGGCCCTTCACCGCCGAGACCGGCAGGTGGGTGGCAGGGCGCTGCGCGGCGGCCTGGATGCTCATGCCTTCGCTCCCGCGCCGGAGAGGCGAAGAGAACGAACCATGGCGCCGGCGCAATCCCGGGGCAGTGTCACGTCGAACCTCGTAGATGGCGGGCGTCGGGGTGCGCCCCAAAACCGGCTTCAGGCCGTTGATTTATCTTCTCGGCCAGATGTAGCTGATTTCGGGTAAAGACGTCCTGCGCTTTGCGCCGACTCTCGCACGGGAGCCCCTCGCGTGCGGCATGGCGCCGCCACCTCTTCGCCGCAATCTCGTCGGAGATCGCCGCCGCGCTTCAGCCGCCAGTGGTACTCATGTGCCGCCCCACCGCCGGCTGGCGAGTTTTGCGGTCGATCACGAAGTCATGGCCCTTCGGCTTGCGGAAGATGGCCTCGTCGATGGCCCGGTGGAGCAGAGCGTCGTCGGCAGAGGCACGCAGCGGCGCGCGCAGGTCGGCGGCGTCCTCCTGGCCGAGGCACATGTAAAGGGTGCCGGTGCAGGTCACGCGCACCCGGTTGCAGCCCTCACAGAAATTGTGCGTCAGCGGCGTGATGAAACCGAGCCGTCCGCCGGTCTCCTTC
>JAYSCE010000189.1:0-7921 GCA_041915035.1 Xanthobacter sp. | reverse complement strand
GAGCTTCGAGTTCCGGAATGTGAACGATTTACAATTTGCATTGTCAATTTTTCACATATTCCACTGCGTCGCAACTCCTGTTAGCCGGATTGCGACGCAAGTGCGGGACGCGTTTGCGGAACGAAGCCGGAAAGCTCTGGCTCGGCCGCAGGAACCCGCTAGTCTTGAATCTACCTCTGGCCTCACTGAAAGGCGCCCGGCATGAAGGACATCCTTGAGGAGCTCGAGAGCCGGCGGGGTGTCGCCCGCCTTGGTGGTGGCATCAAGCGCATCGAGGCGCAGCACGCCCGCGGCAAGCTGACCGCCCGCGAGCGCATCAGCCTGCTGCTCGATCGCGGCACCTTCGAGGAATACGACACCTTCGTGCAGCATCGCTGCGTCGATTTCGGCATGGAGGACCAGAAGGTCCCCGGCGACGGCGTTGTCACCGGCTGGGGCACCATCAACGGCCGCAAGGTCTTCGTCTTCGCCAAGGACTTCACGGTGTTCGGCGGCTCCCTCTCCGAGGAGCACGCGCGCAAGATCACCAAGATCCAGGACATGGCGGTGAAGGTGCGGGCGCCGATCATCGGCCTGTTCGATGCCGGCGGCGCGCGCATCCAGGAGGGCGTGGCGGCGCTCGGCGGCTACGGCGAGGTGTTCAAGCGGAACGTCCTCTCCTCCGGCGTCATCCCGCAGATCTCGCTCATCATGGGCCCCTGCGCCGGCGGCGACGTCTACTCCCCCGCCATGACCGATTTCATCTTCATGGTGCGCGACACCTCCTACATGTTCGTCACCGGCCCCGACGTGGTGAAGACGGTGACGAACGAGACCGTCACCTCGGAAGAACTCGGCGGCGCCAAGGTCCACACCTCCAAGTCCTCGGTGGCCGACGGCGCCTTCGAGAACGACGTGGAGATGCTGCTGGAGACCCGGCGCCTCATCGACTTCCTGCCCGCCAACAACATCGAGGGCGTGCCCGAGTGGCCCTCCTTCGACGATCCGGGCCGCACCGACGCCAGCCTCGACACGCTGGTGCCGGACAATCCGAACAAGCCCTACGACATGAAGGAGCTGATCCTGAAGGTCGTGGACGAGGGCGACTTCTTCGAGATCCAGGCGGCCTACGCCAAGAACATCATCACCGGCTTCGGCCGCATCGAAGGGCGCACGGTGGGCTTCGTCGCCAACCAGCCCATGGTGCTCGCCGGCGTGCTCGACAGTGACGCCTCCCGCAAGGCGGCCCGCTTCGTGCGCTTCTGCGACGCCTTCGAGATCCCGATCGTCACCTTCGTGGACGTGCCCGGCTTCCTGCCCGGCACCGCGCAGGAATACGGCGGCCTCATCAAGCACGGCGCGAAGCTGCTGTTCGCCTATTCGCAGGCCACCGTGCCGCTGGTCACCGTCATCACCCGCAAGGCCTTCGGCGGCGCCTATGACGTGATGGCCTCCAAGCACGTGGGCGCGGACGTGAACTATGCCTGGCCCACCGCCCAGATCGCGGTGATGGGCGCCAAGGGCGCGGTTGAGATCATCTTCCGCCAGGACATGGGCGACCCGGAGAAGATCGCCGCCCAGACCAAGAATTACGAAGAGCGCTTCCTCTCGCCCTTCGTCGCCGCAGAGCGGGGCTTCATCGACGAGGTGATTACCCCCCGCTCCACCCGCCGCCGCCTCGCCCGCGCGCTCGCCATGCTCCGCACCAAGAAGCTGGAGCAGCCCCCGCGCAAGCACGACAACATGCCGGTGTGAGGCCGGGATTTCGGTGATCTCCCTCTCCCCCTGCGGGAGAGGGTCGGGGTGAGGGGTATCGCGCCGCTGCGCCAGACGCCGGCAGCCCCCTCACCCGCCTCCGCTGCGCTCCGGCCTCTCCGCCACAAGGCGAGAGGATAAACCGGAGAGGACCGCAAAGAATTCAGCGCCGCTGGCGCAAAGGAACGAACGCCATGTTCTCGAAGATCCTGATCGCGAACCGGGGTGAGATCGCCTGCCGCGTCATCAAGACGGCGCGCAAGATGGGCATCAAGACGGTTGCCGTCTATTCCGACGCCGACAAGGACGCCCTCCATGTGGAGATGGCGGACGAGGCGGTGCATATCGGCCCGCCGCAGGCCGCCCAGTCCTATCTCATCGCCGAGAAGATCGTGGAGGCCTGCAAGAAGACCGGGGCCGAGGCGGTGCATCCCGGCTACGGCTTCCTCTCCGAGCGCGCCTCCTTCCCCAAGCTCCTCGCCGAGCACGGCATCGTCTTCATCGGTCCGAACCCCCATGCCATCGAGGCCATGGGCGACAAGATCGAATCCAAGAAGGCGGCCGCCGCGGCCAAGGTCTCCACCGTGCCCGGCTATCTCGGCGAGATCGCCTCGGGCGAGGAGGCGGCGAAGATCGCCGACGAGATCGGCTATCCGGTGATGATCAAGGCCTCCGCCGGCGGCGGCGGCAAGGGCATGCGCATCGCCTACAGCCGCGACGAGGTGCAGGACGGCTTCGACCGCGCCCGCTCGGAGGCGAAATCCTCCTTCGGCGACGACCGCGTGTTCGTGGAGAAGTTCATCGTCGATCCGCGCCACATCGAGATCCAGGTGCTGGGCGACAAGCACGGCAACGTCATCTACCTCGGCGAGCGCGAGTGCTCCATCCAGCGCCGCAACCAGAAGGTCGTCGAGGAAGCCCCCTCCCCGCTGCTCGACGAAGCCACCCGCAAGAAGATGGGCGAGCAGGCCGTCGCCCTCGCCAAGGCCGTGGGCTACGACAGCGCCGGCACGGTGGAATTCGTCGCGGGCCAGGACAAGAGCTTCTTCTTCCTGGAGATGAACACCCGCCTGCAGGTGGAGCATCCCGTCACCGAGCTCATCACCGGCATCGACCTCGTGGAGCAGATGATCCGCGTCGCCGCCGGCGAGCCGCTCTCCATCACCCAGGACGATGTGAAGCTCACCGGCTGGGCGGTGGAAAGCCGCATCTATGCGGAAGACCCCTACCGCAACTTCCTGCCCTCCACCGGCCGCCTGGTGCGCTACCGGCCTCCGGCGGAAGGCAAGGACGGCCCCATCACCGTGCGCAACGACACGGGCGTCTATGAGGGCGGGGAAATCTCCATCTTCTACGATCCCATGATCGCGAAGCTGGTGACGCACGCGCCCACCCGCGCCATCGCCATCGAGGCTCAGGCGGATGCGCTGGATGCCTTCGCCATCGACGGCATCGGCCACAACATCCCCTTCCTCTCGGCGCTGATGGCGCATCCGCGCTGGCAGTCGGGCAACCTCTCCACCGGCTTCATCGCCGAGGAATATCCCGAAGGCTTCGTCGCCCGGGCGCCGGAAGGCGAGTTGACGCATACGCTCTCCGCCGTGGCGGCGGTGATCGACCACATCCAGAACACCCGCAAGCGCCAGATCTCCGGCCAGACCTCCGGCGTGACGTGGCGCTTCGCCAAGCGCCGCATCGTCAACCTCTCGGCCGGCGAGGCGACGCTCTCCACCCCCTGCGAGGTCGAGGCGGTGGACGGCGGCTTCAAGGTGCAGATCTTCGAACAGGACGGCACCCCCGGCCACACCCACCTGCTGCGCTCCACCTGGAAGCCCGGCGACGTGGTGTGGACCGGCACCATCGATGCCGATCAGGTTGCGGTGCAGGTGCGCCCGATCCCGAATGGCTACGTGCTCGCCCACCGCGGCATCTCCACCAAGGCGCGGGTCTACACCGAGCTGTCCGCTTCGCTGGCCGCGCTGATGCCGAAGAAGGAGAATGCGGGCGGCGGCAAGGAACTGCTCTGCCCCATGCCCGGCCTCGTGGTCTCCATCGCCGTGGTGCCCGGCCAGGAGGTGAAGAACGGCGAGATCCTCGCCATCGTCGAAGCCATGAAGATGGAGAACGTGCTGCGCGCCGAGCGCGACGGCATGATCAAGGCCGTCCACGCCAAGGCCGGCGACAGCCTCGCGGTGGATGCGGTGATCCTGGAATTCGCGTGATGGGTGCGGCAGGCCTCTCCTCGCGGGCGTCCAACGGACGCCCGTTCCCCGGCCAAGCGACGGCACAGCCGGAGCGCGGAGCCGGGGTCCAGGAGAGGAGTCTGCGCAGCAGCCCGTTTCCCGCACCGGCGGGAGAGGAGCCGCCTCCGGCGTGCCTTTGCGCTGGGCCCCGGCTCTCCTTCCGCTTGCGCTCCAGTCGGCCGGGGCACGAGGGTGGCCTCGCGCCGCGTCATGTGAAAATGTCCGGCACATTCACCCCCTCCCCGTCCCTCCCGCATCTGCGGGCGCGGGCGGCTGCCGGAGCCTTCTGAATGCGCCTCCTCTCCCACCTCCTCAGCCGCTTCGTGGAAAAGGGCCAGCTCACGGTCATTACGGCCGATGGCAAGCGCCACGTCTTCGGCTCGGGCAACGACGGCCCCTCCGTCACGGTGCGGATGCACGACAAGAAGCTGGAGCGCGACCTGTTCTTCAATCCGGAGCTGGTGGCGGCGGAGGCCTATATGGACGGCCGCCTCTCCTTCGAGGATGGGGCCGGCGCGTTCGAGCTACTCAATCTCTTCTCGGTGAACCGCAAGGGCCTCGGCTCCCACCCGGTGCAGCAGGCGCTGCGCAAGGCGTGGCGCTCGGTGCGGCGGTTCCAGCAGGCGAACCCGGTGGGCAAGGCGAAGGAGAACGTCTCCTCCCACTACGACCACCCGGCGGATTTCTACCGGCTGTGGCTGGACGAGACGATGGCGTATTCCTGCGCCTACTTCACCCATCCCGACGAGCCGCTGGCGGACGCCCAGCGCAACAAGTTCCGCCATATCGCGGCCAAACTGAACATCTCGCCCGGGATGCGGGTGGCCGAGATCGGCTCCGGCTGGGGCGGGCTCGCCATTTACATGGCGAAGGAATGCGGCGCGCACGTCACTGCCATCAACGTCTCGCCCGAGCAACTGGCCGAGAGCCGGCGCCTCGCTGAGGCGGCGGGCGTGATCGACCGCATCGACTTCCGCGAGGTGGATTACCGCAACCTCACCGGCAAGTTCGATCGCGTGGTCTCCATCGGCATGATGGAGCATGTGGGCGTCGCGCATTTCGACGAATATTTCACCACCATCCGCAACCTGCTGGACGCGGGCGGCTTCGCGCTGATCCACGCCATCGGCCGCATGTCGCCCCCCGGCACCACGGCGCCCTTCATCCGCAAGTACATCTTCCCCGGCGGCTATGTGCCGGCGCTCTCCGAGGTGTTTGCCTCCACCGAGCGGACCCATCTGTGGGTGGACGACTGCGAGGTGCTGCGCCTGCACTATTACTGGACCATCCGCGCCTGGCGGCGGAACTTCATGGCCCGCCGCGCGGAAGCCGACGCCATGATGGGCGAGCGCTTCGGCCGCATGTGGGAATTCTACCTCGCCGCCGTGGAGCTGGGCTTCCTGCACGGCTCCAACATGGTGTTCCAGCTCCTCCTCTCCGAGAAGCGCGACGACGTGCCGGTGATCCGCGACTACATCGTGGACGCCGAGCGCGCGCTGGCCGCGCGGGAGGGGCGGTGATGGGGGAGCCCCTGCCCTTCGCTCGCCGGTGCCTGTGGCGCCATGGCCCCTCCGGTCAAGCCGGAGGGCGACCCCTGCCTTCTGAACTGCCGTCGTGCTCCGGCTTGACCGGAGCACCCATGCCGCGGCTGTCCGCGTCGTGGCCGACCCCCTCCCTCCCGAGGTCCTGACATGACCGACGCCACCGCTTTGCCCTTCGCAACCGACATCGCTCCCGTCACCCGCGCGGACTGGCTGAAGCTGGTGGAAGGCGTGCTGAAGGGCGCGCCCTATGACAAGCGGCTGGTGACGCGCACCTATGAGGGGCTGGCGCTGGATGCCCTGCCCGAGCGCAAGGCGGATGCGCCCCTCGTGGCCGGCCGGCCGGCGGGGGCGCCGTGGGTCATCTCCATGCGGGTGGACCAGATCGACGCCGCCGAGGCCAATGAGCAGGCGCTGGAAGACCTCGACGGCGGCGCCTCGGGCCTTTCCCTCGTCTTCGCCGCTGCCCCCTCGGCCTACGGCTTCGGCCTGCCGGAGGGCGTGGACCTCGCGGTGGTGCTGAAGGACGTGCTGCTCGATCTCATCGACGTGCGCATCGAGAGCGGCAATTTTCAGGGCCGCGAGGATGCCCTCGCCTTCGCCGATCTCGTGGAGGCGCGCGGCTTCAAGCCGGAGGGCGTCTCCGTCTCCTTCGGCCTTGATCCCCTCAGCGATTTCGCCGCCCACGGCACGCTCCCGATGGCGTGGCCGCTGCTCGCCAAGCGCTTCGCCGAGACCTCGGCCATCCTCAAAGCCCGCGGCTTCGCCGGCCCCTTCGCCCGGGCGGACGGCGGCGTCTATCACGCGGCCGGTGCCTCGGATGCGCAGGAACTGGCGGCGGTGCTCGCCACCCTCGTCGCGTATCTGAAGGCCTATGCCGAGGCCGGCATTTGGCTGGAGGAGGCCGCCGGCCGCGTCGAGGCCGCCCTCGTCGCCGACGTGAACCAGACCGCCACCATCGCCAAGTTCCGCGCGCTCCGCCTGCTCTGGGCCGCCGTGCTGCGCGAATGCGGCCTGCCGGAGAGGCCGCTGAAGCTCCACGCCACCACCGCGTGGCGCTCCCTCACCCGCCGCGATCCTTATGTGAACCTGCTGCGCACCACGGTCGCCGCCTTCGCGGCCGGCGTCGGCGGGGCGGACAGCGTCACCGTGCTGCCCTTCACCCAGGCGCTGGGCCTGCCGGATGCCTTCGCCCGCCGCCTTGCCCGGAACACGCAGGTGATACTGCTGGAGGAGAGCAACGTGCACCGCGTGGCCGACCCCGCCGCCGGCGCCGGCGCCATGGAGGCCTACACGGATGGCCTCGCCGCCAAAGCGTGGGATCTCTTCCGCACCATCGAGAAGCGCGGCGGCATGGCCGACGTGCTGGAGGACCGCTGGTTCAAGGCCGAGATCGCCGAGGTGAAGGCCAAGCGCGACGCCGATGTCGCCACCCGCAAGGCCCCCATCACCGGCACGTCGGAATTCCCCATCCTCGTTCAGGAGGCGCCCGAGGTGCTGGCGCCGCTGCCGCCCGCCGCCCCGGTGGCGGACGGCGCGCTCGCGCCCTCCCGCATCGCCGAAGCCTTCGAGGCCCTGCGCGATGCCGCCGAGGCTGCGCCCAAGGCGCCCGTGGTGTTCCTCGCCGCCCTCGGCCCGGTGGCGGCCTTCACCGCCCGCGCCACCTTCGCCAAGAACTTCTTCGAGGCCGGCGGCATTGCCGCTGCGGTGCCGGACGGCTTCGCCGACCTCGACGCGCTCGTCGCCGCCTTCAAGGCCTCCGGCACGCCCTTCGCCTGCCTCGTCTCGTCCGATGAGGTCTATGGCGCCGGGGGCGCGGCGGCGGCCGAGGCGCTGAAGGCTGCCGGCGCCACTGCCGTCTGGCTCGCCGGCAAGCCCGCCGCCGAGCTTCAGGCGACGCTTTCGGGCGTCGGCGTGACCGATTTCATCTTCGCCGGCTGCGACGCGCTCGACACGCTGAAGCGCGCGCAGGCGGCGGCGGGGATCTGAGATTGGCGCCTCCCCTGCGGGGGGCGCCCCTTCGACACCAACGCCCCTCCGATGGAGGCGGCACTGCATTTGCGCTAGGATGAAGCGCGACAGGATGGATGCCATGAGCCGGATCCCCACTTTCGCCGAGATCGACTGGCGCGCCGCCGCCCCCGCCGTCCCGTCCGCCGCCGCCGAGGCGTGGACGACGCCCGAGGGCATTCCGGTGAAGCCGCTCTACGGCCCGGCGGACATCGAGGGGCTCGGCTACATCGATACCTACCCCGGCATCGCGCCCTTCCTGCGCGGGCCCTATGCGCCCATGTACGCCACCCAGCCCTGGACGATCCGCCAGTATGCGGGCTTCTCCACGGCGGAGGATTCCAACGCTTTCTACCGGCGCAACCTCGCCGCCGGGCAGAAGGGTCTGTCGGT
>JAYSCE010000188.1:3225-8009 GCA_041915035.1 Xanthobacter sp. | reverse complement strand
AGCAGCAGGCCGCGCACGATCCGCAGGTAATGCGTCAGCGGCAGGGTCTCGCCGATCCATTGCGCCCAGACCGGCATCCCGGCGAAGGGGAACATGAAGCCGGAAAGCAGCATGTTGGGCATGAAGTAGAGCGAGGTCATCTGCACCGCCTGCAACTGGTTCCGCGCGATGCTGGAGAAGGTGTAGCCGATGGCGAGATTGGCGGTGATGAACACCAGCGTCAGCACGGCCAGCAAGGCCATGTTGCCTTCCATCGGCACACGGAACACCAGATAGCCCGCGCCGAGGATGATCACGGCCTGCACCGCGCCCACGATCACATAGGGCGTGATCTTGCCCAGCATGATCTCCACCGGATGGATGGGCATGGAGAGCAGGCTCTCCATGGTCCCCCGCTCGATCTCCCGCGTCACCGACAAAGCGGTGAAGATCAGCATGGTCATGGTGAGGATGGTGCCGAGCAGGCCCGGGACGATGTTGAGCTGGCTGGTGCCGGCCGGATTGTAGCGCCGGTGCTGGACGATCTCGAAGGCCGCGCTGCCCGGCGCGTCCACGAAGCGCTCGCGCGAGAGCGCCGAATTGACCACGCCGGCGAGCGCGGCCAGCGCATTGGCCGAGCCGACTGGGTCGGTGGCGTCCGCCGCGACCAGCAGCTGGGGCGTCTCCCCCCGCCGCAGCGATCGCTCGAAGCCGGCCGGAATCTCCACGAAGAACAGCACCTCGCCCGAGCGGATCATGTGCTCGGCATCCTCGGCGCTCTTCACCTCGCGCACGAAGGCGAAGAAGGCCGTGTTGCGCAGCGCGGCGAGGATGGCGCGGCTGACCGCGTTGTTCTCGTGGGTGAAGACGGCCGTGGGCAGGTTCCGCGGCGTGGTGTTGATGGCATAGCCGAACAGCATCAGTTGCAGGAGCGGGATCATGATCATGGTCGCGAACGTCACCCGGTCGCGGCGGAGCTGGATGAACTCCTTCACGATCATGGCGCCGACGCGCGTGAAGAAGCCGCCCCGCGCGGCGCGGGCGCTCATCGCAGCTCGTCCTTGGAGCGGCGCATCAGGTCGATGAACACGTCCTCCAGCGTCGGCGCGTCGGCACGGAAGGCGAGGCGCGCGTCAGACCGGAAGGGGGCGAGCGCCGCCTCCAGCGCCGCGGCATCACGGCCGGAGATGTGGAGGGCCGTGCCGAAGGGGGCCACCATGTCCACGCCCGCGCGCTGGGCGAGGTCGCGGGCGAGGTCGCGGGCGATGCGCCCGGCCTCCTGCCCCTCCCCCTTCACCTCCACGGTCACGGTGGTCAGGCCGGCGGCGGCGATGACGCTCTGCACCGTGCCCTGGGCGAGGAGCTTGCCATAGGCGATGTACGCGATCTCATGGCAGCGCTCCGCCTCGTCCATGTAATGGGTGGAGACGAGCACGGTCAGCCCCTCGGCGGCCAGGTCGTGAATCTGCTCCCAGAACTCGCGCCGCGCCTGCGGGTCGACGCCGGCGGTGGGCTCGTCGAGCAGCAGCAGGTCGGGACCGGGCAGGATGCACGCGCCCAGCGCGAGCCGCTGCTTCCAGCCGCCGGAGAGCGCGCCGGCCAGTTGCTTGCCGCGCCCCTCCAGCCCCAGCCGCTGCAATGCGGCGCCTGCCGCCGCCTCGGGCTGCGGCACGCCGTAGAGGCGGGCGACAAACTCCAGATTCTCCCGCACGGAGAGGTCCTGGTAGAGCGAGAAGCGCTGGGTCATGTAGCCCACGTGCTCGCGGATGGCGCGGGACTCGGTGAGGATATCCATGCCGAGGCAGGTGCCGCGCCCCGCGTCGGGCGTCAGCAATCCGCACAGCATGCGGATGGTGGTGGTCTTGCCCGAGCCGTTGGGGCCGAGGAAGCCGTAGATCTGCCCCCGCCGCACCCGCATGGTGAGGTTGTCCACCACACGATGCCCGCCGAAGCTCTTGGAGAGGCCCTCAACCTCGATCACCACATCCGGGTCGGGGGCGGCCGGTGCCGACGCCATGCTCACGGCGTGGCTCCTAGGCTCACATTCACCGGCTGGCCGGGCTTCGCCTTCACCGGATCGTCGGGCCGCGCCTCCACCATATAGACGAGCTTGGAGCGCTCCTCGCGGCTGTAGATCACCGGCGGGGTGTATTCGGCCTGCGCCGCGATGAAGGACACTTTCGCGGTGAACGGCGCGCAGCCGTCGCAGGTGACGGTGACGGGGGCGCCGGCCTTGACCTTCGGCAATTGGGCCTCCGGCACGAAGAAGCGCACCTTCACCAGCCCCGGCGGGAGCACGGAAACGATGGGCCGTCCTTCCGGCACCATCTCGCCGGGCCGGTAATAGACGGTCTGCACCGGGCCGTCGGCCGGGGCCTTCACGCTGCGGCGGTCGAGCCGGATCTGGGCGGCGGCGAGGTTCGCCTTCGCCGCCTCGGCGGCCTGCTCGGCCGCTTCGATATCCTGGTTGCGCGAGGCGATGCGGGCGGCGGCGATGCGGCGCTTGGCCTCGTCGAGGGCGGCCTGGTTCTGGTCGTACTGGTGCTGGGCGGAATCGAGATTGGCCTGGGAAGAGGCGCCCTTGGGCACCAGAGTCTTCTGGCGGTCGAGCTCGATGCGGGAGAGGTCGAGAGCGGCGGCGGCGCGCCGCTCGGAGGCTTCCAGCACCGCCACCTCCTCCGGCCGCTGGAGGGGCGAGCGGGCATTGGCGAGACGCGCCTCGGCCTCCCTGAGCTGGGCGACGGCGGCGTTGCGGTCGGCGGTCTGGAGATCGTCCTCCACCTTCGCCAGCACCTGCCCGGCCTTCACCTGCGCGCCCTCCTCGACCAGAAGCGCGGTGACGCGGCCGGCCTCCGTCGGGCCGATGAACACCAGATCCCCCTCCACATAGCCGGAAAAGCCGCCAGCGGTGTCGCCGTTGCAGCCGGCGAGGCCGAGGGCCACTGCAAAGGCAAGCATGGCGCACAAAGCGGGAGCGCGTGTCACGTCTCTCTCCATCCAAGGCCGCGCAGGATCAGGTCGCGATGGGCGGCGAGGAAGTGGCGCACGTCGAGGGGATCGAAGGCGCCGAACATGCTGTTCCACACCACGGCGACGATGGCCGGGGCGATGACGAGTTGGGGGAAGCGGGCGGGAATATCGCTGTCGATCTCGCCGCGGGCGATGCCGCGCGCGACGATGGCGCGAATGAGGGCAAGGCCGCGCACCACCACTTCCCGATGGTAATAAGCGGCGAGTTCCGGGAAGCGTGGGCCTTCGGCGATCATCAGGCGCACCAGCGCCTGCGCCGGTGTTTCCAGCACCCGCTGGGCGAGAAGCTCGATGAGCAGGTCGAGAAGCTCGCGGGTGTCGCCGGGGAACAGTGCCACCATGCCGCCGGCATCGACGAGGACGGGAGAGAGCCTCTCCTCCACCAGCCCCCGGAACAGCGCCTCCTTGTCCGAGAAGTAGAGATAGAGCGTGCCCTTGGCGACGCCCGCCCGCCGCGCCACGTCGTCCAGCCGCGCGCCTGCGAAGCCGTGGGCCGAGAATTCCGCCAGCGCCGCATCAAGGATGGAGCGCCGTCGCTCCCCCTTGTCCATGGCCGGCGCACGCCGCCGCCGCGCCGGGGCCTTGGGCTCCGGCGACGTCTCGCGGGCATCGGAAGGACTACGCGCCATGGCAGCGACAGATTATGACTGACGCGTCAGTCATTACCATCACCTTGCGGAGCCGCCAAGGTCCGCGCGGTCGCAGGACGTGCCGCGGGGTGGCGGCGGCGCAACAGGGACGAAAGATCTCCGCAACGGGAGGTATTTAAAAACCGGGCAATTAAGGTTAACAGAAGGTTGACGGAGCCAAGCCCGGCGGCTTGAGGCATTATCTTTTTGTTAACTCCGCTCGGACCCCCGGCAATGTCGAAGCGCGTTTCGCTCCTCAGCCTTCCTCTGGCGCTGGCCGCATGGGTCGCGCTTCTGGGCGCAAGCGTCCCCGCCACCGCGCAGGATGCCCGCGGGCAGATCCGTCTCGCCAACCTTGCCGCGGCTTTCGCGCCGCGCCACCTCGCCGACGGGCGCTATACGTCCGCTCCCTCCGGCTATGTCCGCTTCTGCGCCGAGAACGGCGCCGACTGCCGCGCGGCGGGGTCGATCATTCCCGCGATCCGTCTCGACGCCGAGCACAAGGCCGAACTCGAGCGCGTCAACCGTACCGTCAACGAAGTCGTGCAGCCCGAGACCGATCTCGACCATTACGGCGAGACCGAGCGCTGGGCCTACCCCGACGACGGCCGCGGCGATTGCGAGGATTATGTGCTCGAAAAGCGCCGCCGCCTCATCAACGCCGGCTGGCCGACTTCGGTTCTGCTCATCACGGTGGTGCGCGACCACGAGGGCGACGGCCACGCCGTGCTCACCGTCGTCACCGACAAGGGTGACCTCATCCTCGACAACCAGGAAGCCGAGATCCACACCTGGACCGACACGGGCTATCGCTTCGTCAAGCGCCAGTCCAAGGAAGACCCCTCCCAGTGGGTTTCGCTCGGAGAAACCCGGGTGCCGCCGGTGGTGGGCACCGGCCGCTGACCTTCTTTCCAGTCGCCTCGCCGGCTTCAGCCTCAGCGAGACGAAAACGGGCCGGAACCGACGCCGCGGTTCCGGCCCGTTTTGCGTTCCGTATGCCCCCGTCCTGCCGGCTCAGTCGATGCGCTTGAGGCCCGCGGCATACTGGGGCCAGCGGTGCTGATAGCCCGCCGCCGTCGCGATCAGCCGCTCGGCCGCCGCCTCGTCCAGGGTACGGGCGACCTTGGCCGGAGCGCCGACGATGAG
>JAYSCE010000188.1:0-3215 GCA_041915035.1 Xanthobacter sp. | reverse complement strand
CTTCGGTAACGAGCGCCATGGAGCCGACCAGGCAGTGATCGCCGATGACCGCGCCGTTGAGCACGGTCGCGCCCATGCCGACCAGCGCCCCCTCCCCCACCGTGCAGCCATGCAGCGTCACGCTGTGACCGATGGTGGCCTTGGGGCCGAGCGTCATGGGATAGCCGGGATCGGTGTGGAGAACGCAGTTCTCCTGAATGTTCGTGCCTTCGCCGACCACGATGGGCTCGTTGTCGCCGCGCAGCACGGCGCCGAACCAGATGCTCGCCCCCTCCTTCACGATCACCCGGCCGATGAGCACGGCGGTGGGAGCGATCCAGAAATTGCCGGAGGCGGGCAGCTCCGGGGCGATGCCGTCGAGGGCATAAAGCGGCATGGGGTTCCTCCAGAAGGTCGGGCGTTGGCCGGCGTGGCGGCCGGGCGCGCCAGCCCCTGCCTATCGCCATCGGCGCCCGCATGCTAGAGGCGCGCGGCGCCTTCTGTTCACGTGGATTGCGCCCAGCCGCCCTGCAGAGACCAGCCCGTCGAGACCATGTCCCAGCCCCCTCCGCTCCCGCCGCCCCTCGCGAAGCTGCTCTACGACGGCTACCAGCACCAGCTGCGCGGGCAGTATGAGGATGCGGCGCGGGCCTATCGCAAGATCCTGAAGACGGCGCCGGACCATGCGGACGTGATCCAGCTGCTCGGCATCTGCCGCGCCCGGCAGGGCCGCGAGCTGGAGGCCATCGAGCTTTACCGCAAGGCGCTCGCGCGCCGGCCGGACGACGCCAAGTGCCACTACAACCTCGCCCTCGCCTACGGTGCGCTGAAGCGCAAGGCCGAGGAAATCGCCGCCATGGGCGAGGCCTTCGCGCGAGATCCGGCCCTTCCGCTGGCGTCCAACGTGCTGTTTCCCGCCCGCCGCGCCACCTGCGACTGGCGCGGCCACGACCGGCTTCTGGAGAACCTGCGGCTCGGCGCCATCGGCCAGAGCGCGCCTTCCATCCCCTTCCTCACCCTCTATCTGGACGACCCCGCGCTGCACCTCGCCGGGGCACGGCGCTGGGTGGAGGCGGAGAAGCTGCCGGCGCGGCCGCTCGTGTTCGATCATGCGGCCCGGCGCGCGACCACGGGGCCGATCCGCGTCGCCTACGTGTCCGCCGACTTCCGCATCCATCCCACCACGCACCTCATCGCCGGCCTGCTGGAACGGCACGATCGCAGCCGGTTTGAGATCACCGCCGTCTCCATCGGCCCCGACGACGGCTCGCCCGAGCGGGCGCGGGTCAAGGGGGCAGTGGATCGCTTCCTCGACGTGGAGAAGGCGGGCCCGGAGGACATCGCCCGGCAGATCGCCGGCCTCGGTATCGATATTGCCGTCGACCTCATGGGGCATACCGAAGGCGAGCGCATGAGCCTGTTCGCCCATCACCCGGCGCCGGTGCAGGCGGGCTTCCTCGGCTATCCCGGCACCAGCGGGGCGGCCTTCTTCGACTACGTGATCGGCGATCCGGTGGTGCTGCCCTTCACCGATGCGCCCTTCTACAGCGAAAAGATCGTCCAGCTGCCATACTGCTATCAGCCGAACGACCCCGACCTGCCGGTCGCCGAGCCCCCGGGGCGCGCCGCCTGCGGGCTGCCGGAAGACGCCTTCGTCTTCGTCTCCTTCAATGCCGCGTGGAAGCTCGATCCGGACACTTTCTCCAGCTTCGCCCGTATCCTCGCCGCCGTTCCCGACTCGGTCCTCTGGCTGCTGGAGGGCAGGCCCGGCACCACCGACAATCTCCACCGCGAGGCCGCGCGGCGCGGCATCGATCCCGCCCGTCTCGTGTTCGCGCCGCGGGTGCCTCTGACGGAGCATCTCGCCCGCATCGGCCATGCGGATCTCTTCCTCGACACCTTCCCCTATACGGCCCACACCACCGCCAGCGACGCCCTGCGGCGGGGGGTGCCCATCGTGACCCGCACCGGACGCTCCTTCGCCTCCCGGGTGGCGGACAGCCTCATGCGGCAGGTGGGCCTCGGTGATCTTGCGACGACGACGCGTGAGGCATTCGAAGCCCGCGCCATCGGCCTCGCCAATGATCCCGCAGCGCTCGCGGAGGTGCGCACACGCCTCAAGGCGGCCCTCCCCGCCTCGCCGCTGTTCGCCGTGGACCGCTACGCGCGCCACATCGAAAGCGCCTACGAGACCATGGCGGCGCGGATGCGCGCAGGGGCAGCACCCGAGGCGTTTGCCGTCCCCGCCTGAGGAGGCTCAGCCGGCGACCGGCCCATCCTCCGCTTTCCCCCGCCCCGGATTGCACTCCGGCGCGTCGGACAGCGGCACTTGGCCCCGGCTGTCTCCCTCCTCCCGTGCCTTGTCGGCGAGGAGCGCATATTCCAGCCTCAGGCGCTCCAGCACTTCCTCGTCCAGATCCTCGAGATCGAGCAGGCTCGCGCGCGGACCGTCGAGACGAGCGATCAGCTCGTCCAGCTTGATCTGGAGCGCGGCCGTATCCCGGTTCTGGCTGTTCTGGATAAGGAACACCATGAGGAAGGTGACGATACTGGTGGAGGTGTTGATGACCAGCTGCCAGGTGTCGTTGAAGGCGAAGAAGGGCCCAGTGAGCCCCCACACCACCAGCACCAGCACCGCGATGATGAAGGTGACGGGCTTGCCCGCCCACCGCGAAACGGCCTGCGACACGCGGGTGAAGAAGGGGCGGGGCGCGCGTCCGGATTCGACCTGGCGCCGCAGCTCCCGGATGTCCTGCTGAGTGCTCATGTATGATGCCTCCGCGGGGCCGCGCAAGGACGGGCACCGCGCACAGATGCGTTGGTCATTGAAAGACCGCAGCGAGGGAACGAACGGCCGCGCCGGCGGTTCCGCTCGTGGCCGCGCTGGCGCTTGATGGACAGAGGCACGGCCCGCCACGGAGGCTTCCATGACCGTTCAGATGATCCTGCTGCCGCTTTTCGTTCTCGTGGCGCTGGTGCTCGCCGTGCTGCTGCGCGCCGTACGCTCCACCGAGGTGACGGCCGACGGACTGCGCGCGGGCCTCGCCGCTCTGCTCTTCTACACGCTGACCTGCCTCGCCCTGTTCACCCGCAAAGCCGACGTGGCCTTTGTGGTGCTGGCCTGGATCTTCGTCCTCCTGCGTATCGCCGCCGGGTTCCCCCAACTGCTCTCGACGCGGGCGCGCGGCGGCATCGGCGGGGTCAGCCTCGATCTGGCGAGCCTTGCCGTCCTGACC
>JAYSCE010000187.1:3126-8107 GCA_041915035.1 Xanthobacter sp. | reverse complement strand
GGCTCGGTGGTCATGCCGGACTGGATCTGGTCCTGCTTCATGGCGGCGATGAAGGTGTTGCCCGCGCCCACCGGCAGCAGGGAAAAGTCGCCCGGCTTCAGGCCACCCTTGAAGGCCAGATAGCGGGTGAGAAAGTCAGTGGAGGAGCCGAGGCCAGTCACGCCCAGCGTGTGGCCCTTGAAGTCGGCCGGCGACTTGATCTGGTCGGCGTACTTGGTCGCGACCATCTGCACTTCGCCGGGCGCCTGGCTGAACTGCACCACGGAGGTGATGAACTTGCCCTTGGCCTGAAGATCGATGGTGTGGTCATAGAAGCCCACCACGCCCTGCACGGCGCCGGCAAGCAACTCATTCTCCGCCTCGACACCGGCGCGGGAATTGATCAGCTCCACCTCGAGCCCTTCATCCTTGAAGTAGCCGAGGGCGTTGGTGAGGGCGGCGGGCAGGTAGATCTGCTTCTCCATGCCGCCGACGATGATGGTCAGCTTCTCGGCATGGGCGACAGCCGGGCCCAGCAGGCCGGCGGCGATGACGGCCGCGCCGGCGAGCGTCTTCAGGCGGCCACGCGCAAAGAGAGTCGCAGAGGATTTCAGCATGTGATGCCCTTCCCTTGAGGGCGCCCTGCGCCCGCGTTTCCCGGTGGTGGACCTGCGGCACTTTTGAGACGGCCAGCTTTTCCACTCAACCACGCATAAACCGTCCCAGCTTTCAGTCGGCTTTCATTCCCGAAAGGAACGCTCAGGAATTGGAATACCCTTCCGTCAGTCCGCCGGCCGTGTCATGAGCAGTGGTGTCGGGATCTGGCTGGAGAACCGTGTCATGTCGCTGCCGTCGCGCGTCGTCGCCTCGCTCAAGGCCTCCATCGGCGATGTGGTGTTCGGCATGGAGGACGGCACCGTCTCCATCTTCGGCCTCGTCTTCGGCGTGGCCATGAGCACGAACGATCCCCGCGCGGTGCTGATCGCCGGCGCCACCGGCGCGGCGGCGGCGGCCGTGTCCATGATGGCGGGCAGCTATCTCGATGCGGAGTCCGTGCGCGACGCCCGCCGCGCCCGGCGCAACGGCCCGGTGGATGCGGCAGAGGCTCAGGCGCAGGTGGAGACCGTCGCGGCGGCCCTCACACGCGGCGGCATGGCGGCGGCCGACGTGGCGCAGGTGAAAGAGGCCCTTGAGCGCGCGCCGCGCGCCACCCTCGGCCTGCGCTCCGAACTCGACGAGGCGGACGACGGCGCCAGCCCCACCGCGCACGCCTTCTGGATGTTCGTCTCGGACCTCTTCGCCGGCTTCACCCCCGTGCTGCCCTTCGCCTTCCTGCCCATGGACCAGGCGCGGATCGTCTCGCTGGTGCTGACGACGGTGCTGCTGGTGGCGCTCGGCATCGGCCGCGGCATCGTGGCGAAGCGCTCCATCGTGCGGGCCACCGCGGAAACTCTGGCCATCGCCGCCTCCGCCGCCGCGGCGGGCGTGCTGGTGGGGCGGCTGCTCTCCTGAGGGCTCAGACGCCTCTCAGATAGTCCGCGAAGCGGGTCCGGAAGTCCGGGTAGTAGTGGCCGATCACGTCCATGTCGAAGCGGGCGAGGATGTGATCCTTGGCCTCGCGGTCCAGCAAGAAACGGAAGGCGGCTTCCACGCACCCGACAGGCGTCTGCGCCCCGGCGGTCAGGTCCTGCCACGTGGCGGGTGCCATGGTGACGACGTGCCGCGTCTCGCCCGCCGCATCGCGGACGGTGACGGCGAATTTCAGCGGCTCGCCGCCAGCGGTCTGCCGCACCTCGATGATTGGGGCGTTCCCTGCCATTCCCGGCCCTCCGGCTGGGGCCATCCTACGTCATGGGGAGGGGGCCGAAGCTGGGCCGCGGCTTAATGTCCGTCCCGTCGGTCGGCGCCTCTTCTGGCATCGAACTTGTTTGCCTGCGCGCGAGGGAATGCAGGGACACGCCAATGCAGCAAAAGCCGGATGCCGACGATTATCTCGCACTCTTCGGGCGCTACAAGGCGGATTTCGGGGACGTCTACATGGATCCCGAGGACGAGCGTTTCCGCCTGCTGTTCGACCAGATCTGCAGGATGCTGACCCAGCCGTCGCCTTTCAATCTGGCCCTGCCGGAGCAGTTCCGCACCACCGCCTTCCGCTATCTGGAGGGCGACCCGCACACGGTGGCGCACATGACCACCATCGAAAACCGGCACTTCATGCTGAGCGACCTGTTCGACTACGTGCATCTCGTGAACACCATGGGCGGACGCTGGGACCAGCGCGGCCGCTGAACTGCTGCCTCACTGCGGTTCGGCGAACGCCTGCCGCACCACAGAGCGGGCGCCGCGCGACCAGGCATAGTCCGCCCCCATGCGCAGCCCGCTGGACCGCACCAGGACGAGTTCGCCCGAGCGGGCGTCCCGCAGCTCGATCCGCAGGGTGAATTCCGTGCGGCTGATGCGGGTGACGACCCCCACGAGCGAGAGGTCGGCGCCAAGGGCGCGGGCGACATCCGCATCGCAGCCGTGGCAGCGATAGAGCGTGCGCGTGCGCACCTCTTCGCCCGCCGCCGGTGCGACGTCGACCAGTGCATAGCGCGCATTGGCGACGATAAGCCGCCGAGCTTCGTCGGTCGCCTCGTCGAGATGGCGGCGGTCGGAGGCCGCATCTCCGGCGATCCCGGCGCCGCCGCTGAAGTCATCCAGCTCGAAGGCGAACACCGCGATACGGCTTGGGGTGTTTTCCGCCGCCCCGGAGGGGGCAGAGAGCCCGAGGAGCACTGCAAGGACAGGAAGGGCGCGCCACGGCGCCAGATGACAGGGCATGTTTATCTCCCTTGGCGTGAGCGGACGCGGTTCAATCTTGCGGGACCGTGAGGATCTGGCCGGCGATGAAGGATTCCGCTCGGCGCCACGCCTCGTCATTGTCGCCCCGGAAGGTGTAGAGCTTCTGGAACACCACGCGGCCCGCCTTCACCGCGACCACCTCCACCTTGGCCATCTGCACGAGCGTGCTCATCTTGTGGATGCCGCCGACCACGAGCAGGTCGGCACCGGCCTGCTTTGCCGCCTCGGCCAGTTCCGGCACCGCGCCGGCGGTGAGGGTGCAGGGGGCGGGATCGCAATCGGGCGTCACCACGCGCAGACGGCCACCGGCGGCAAGGTCCGTGGCGAGGGCGGCCATGAACGCCTTCAGCCGGGCCTGATGCTCTGCGGTCTGGTCGCGCGGCTCGCCGGAGGAATCGCTGTAGGTGAAGTCGATGATCGCCACGCCGGGCGGCTCGCCGCCAGCGGCGGCGCCGGTCGCGAGTGTGCCGAGGATGGCGAGGGCGGGCAGGAGCGGGCAGGGGCGCAGCGCCATGGTCATGTCTCCGGTCTGATGGCCTGAGCGTGCCGCCCCGATGGCGCCCCCGCCAGAGACGGCCTCACGCCAACGGCCGGGAAGATTTCCCGACGTGTGCCGGCGATCTTCCGCCGGCGGGCCTGCGTCCCTAAGGTCTTGCACCGGCATCGCGGCCGATGCCGCGGTAGCCGCCTGCGAGTGAACCGATGACCCGTTCCCGCCTCGACCTCAAGCTCCGGCTGACCCTCCGGATCGCCGCGCTGATGGCGCTGTGTCTCGCCGGAGCGGTGGGCTGGCTGCTTCTCGACGGCGTGCGGGCGGGTGAGGCGCAGGTGGCCCGCATCGCCGATCTGATGGCCCGCGACCTCACGTTCCAGCGTCAGCAAATGCAGTGGGTGCGCGGCGCGCCCGGCGTGTTCCCCGATCTCCAGCGCCTCGCGCCCGCCTTGATGGCACCGGGCCTGTGCATCGCCTTTCGTCCTGCCGGCACCGATGGATTGCAGCGTCTGTGCAGCGGCGCCGAGCCGGACGACGGGCGTACGCCGGAGATCTTCCAACGTTTCTACGACGGCCTGTTCGGAGCCCGGGGCACGGCGGAACGCCCGGTCGAAGCGGGCGGGGCGGCGGAAGGTGTCGTCACCGTCAGCCTCGCCCCGGAGACGCTGGCGGGGCGGGCGTGGCGCGAAGTGAGCCGCCTCGCTGCCGTGGTGGCGGCCATGCTGCTGGTGCTGTGCGCCCTGGTCTATCTCGCCCTTGCGCGGGCGCTCCGGCCCACCCGCATCATCCGGGACGGGCTCGATCATCTGATGCGCGGCGACCTCTCGGCCCGCATGCCGGCCTTCGATCTCGCCGAGCTGTCGGCGGTGGGGCAGGTGTTCAACGCGTTGGCGGCGCGGCTGGAGGCGGCGCTGGCGGAGAGCCGCAGCCTCACGCGCCGACTGATCGCGGTGCAGGACGAGGAGCGGCGCTCCCTCGCCCGCGAGCTGCACGACGAATTCGGCCAGAGCCTCGCCGCCATCGGCGCGGTGGCGGCGCTCGCCGGCCAGACGGCGGCGCGCGATTGCCCCGCCCTCGTCCCGGAATGCCAGAGCATCGGCCGCACCGCCCAATCCATGATGCAGGCCTTGCGCGGCGCGCTGCTGCGCCTGCGGCCACCGGAAGTGGAGGAGCTCGGCCTCGTCGCCAGCCTCGAAGGGCTGGTCTCGGGCTGGAATGGCCGGCTCGGCGCCACGACCCGCTTCAGCCTCGATGTCGCCGGCCGGCTCGATCCGCTGGAGCCGGCCTTCGCCGCTGGCCTCTACCGGATCGCGCAGGAGGCCATCACCAATGCCGCGAAGCACGCCGGCGCCTCCCGCGTGCAGCTCGTTCTCGCGCGCGAACCGGGGCCGGCGGGCGATGTCGTGACCCTCACCGTGGAGGACGACGGCCGGGGCTCCCCGGCGCCGGCGGCGGACGGGTTCGGCTTGCTCGGCATGCGCGAGCGCGTCGCCACCATGGGTGGCGAATTGTCCATCGCGAGCGCTCCCGGCGGCGGTTTGCTGCTGCGCGCGCGGCTCCCGCTGCCGGCCGGGGAGGCCAGGCCATGACCCAGCGCATCATGCTGGTGGATGACCACGCCGTGGTGCGCGCGGGCTACCGCGCCCTTCTGGACCGCCAGCCCGG
>JAYSCE010000187.1:0-3116 GCA_041915035.1 Xanthobacter sp. | reverse complement strand
CTACCGGCTGTTCAAGCAGGCGCGGCCCGATCTGGTGGTGATGGACCTGTCCCTGCCCCGCTTCGGCGGGGTGGAGGCGATCCGGCGCATCCGGCAATGGGACGGGACGGCGCGCATCCTCGTCTTCACCATGCACCAGAATGCCGCCTTCGCCGTGCAGGCCATTCGCGCCGGGGCGCAGGGCTATGTGACCAAGAGCAGCCCGCCCGAGGTGCTGATCGGCGCGGTGCGCGACGTGCTCGCCGGCCGCATGGCGCTGAGCCCGGACATCGACCACGAGCTCGCGCTCTCCCGCCTGAAAGAGACCCCGGCCGTCGCCGACCTGCTGAGCCCGCGCGAGTTCGAGGTCCTGCGCCTGCTCCTCGCTGACAAGGGCACCGATGACATAGCCGAAACCTTGAACCTCAGCCCCAAGACGGTGGCCAACATCCGCTCCCAGATCCGCGCCAAGCTCGGCGTGCAATCGGACATTGCCCTGACGCTGCTGGCGCTGCGGCAGGGGATCACGGCCTGAGGAGATCAGGTCGCGGCGACGGCCACGGCCTCGATCTCGAACTTCCATTCGGGGCGGGCGAGGGCGGCGGCGATCACCAGGGTGGAGGCCGGCTTGTGCCCCTTGAGCAGCTCGGTGCGCAGCGGACCATAAGCAGGATAGTCGGCCGGATCGGTGAGGAACGCCGTGACCTTGGCGAGATCGCCGAGCCCCATGCCCGCCGCCGCGAGCACGGCCTCCAGATTGGCGAAGGCGGCGCGCACCTGCCCCTCGAAATCTGCGGGCACCTGCCCCGAGGCATCGATGCCCACCTGTCCGGAAATGTAGAGCGTCCGCATCGGGCCGCTCGCCAGCACGGCGGGGCTGTAGGGCAAAGCGGCGTCGGCGGGCGTGGCGAGCACCGGGGAAAGAGCGGTCATTCAGGCCTCCGAAGGGCGGGCGAGGGCGAGGATCGCGCGGGTGAGCGGATCGGTCCCGTCGGCCAGGGGATCGAGCAGGGTGAAATGGTTGCGCCGCGCCGGCTCCAGGGACTGCACGACGCCACCGCGGGCCGCCCACAGCTCGGCGAAATCGCGGCTCCAGCGCTTGAAGCCATCCGTCTCCTCGCCGCCCACGGCGCAAAGGAGCGGCATCATCGGCGCGCCGGGCGGAAGATCGCCAAGGCGCAACAGCGGGCTCACTGCCGCGGCTTCCGGGGCAGAGAGGCCCAGGTCGGCATTGATGGAGGTGTGCCGGAGCGGGCGCAGGTCGTAGACGCCGGACAGGCCGGCAAGGGCGCAGATGGGGCCGTCGCCCCGCTCCGCCTGATCGAGCGCCAGCATGGCGGCGAGCTGTCCGCCCGCCGAATGGCCGGCCACCACGATGCGGGACGGAGCCAGATGGTCCACAACCCAGCGCAGCGCGAGGCGCATCTCCTCCACGATATCGGCGACACGCACGCCGGGCACGAGGTCGTAGCCCGGCGCCACCAGCGTCACCCCAGCGGCGAGGCAGGGACCGGCGATGAAGGAGACGTCCGACTTGTCCAGCGCCCGCCAGTAGCCGCCATGGATGAAGAACAGCGCCGGCGCCCCTTCGCTTGCCGGGAACACATCCAGCAGGCAGCGCGGCCCCGGACCGTAGCGCTGGTCCAGTCGCCAGCCACCGGCCGCACGCAGCGCCGCGCCGAGGCGGCGATGGCCGTCATAGACGCTCTCGCGCTCGGGATGCCGGCGGCGCAGGGCATATTCGGCTTCGAGCGCGGGATCGATGAGGGTGTGCGGCATGGGATTTCCGAAAACTCACAGGCCGAGATAGGCGGCGCGCACGCCGTCGTCGTGGAGGAGATCCGCGCCCGCGCCCTCGCGAACGACCGCCCCCTCAGCGAGGACATAGCCGTGGGCGGCGCTGCGCAGGGCCATGCTCGCATTCTGCTCGGCGATGAGGAGGGACATGCCCTCGGCATTGAGGCGGCGGATGGTGGCGAAGATGTCCTGCACCACCTTGGGCGCGAGGCCCATGGACGGTTCGTCGAGCAGCAGAAGACGGGGCCTGCCCATGAGAGCGCGGCCGATGGCCAGCATCTGCTGCTCGCCGCCCGAGAGCAGCCCCGCCGCCTGACGCCGTCGCTCGGCGAGGCGCGGGAACAGAGCGAACACCATGTCGAGGTCGGCGGCGACGCCCTGCGCCCGGCGCGGCCACAGCCGGCGGAAGGCGCCCATCTCCAGATTTTCCTCCACCGTCATGGGCGCGAACACCCGCCGCCCCTCCGGCACCAGCGCGAGGCCGCGCGACAGGCGGGAGGAGGTGGAGAGCGCCGTGATGTCCGCCCCGTCGAACACGATGCGCCCTCCGGTGGGGCGAATGAGGCCAGCGAGGGTGCGCAGCAGCGTCGTCTTGCCAGCGCCATTGGCGCCGATGAGGCAGACGGATTGCCCACGCGCCACCTTCAGGGAAACCGCGTGCAGAACTTCGGTGCCGCCATAGCCGGCGACGAGACCTTCCACCTCAAGCATCGGCCGTCTCCTCGCCGAGATAGGCGGAGAGCACCTCCGGGTGGCGACGGACGTCCTCCGCCGTGCCCTCGGCGATGCGGCGGCCGTTGCTGAGCACGAGGATGTCGTGGGAGAGCGACATGACCATGCGCATGTTGTGCTCCACCAGCAGCACGGTCATGCCGTCCCGGTTCAGGTCGCGGATGGTCTCGGCCATCCTGTCCGCCTCGGCGTGGGGCAGGCCGGCGGCAGGCTCGTCCAGCAGCAGCAGGCGGGGCTCGGAGGCGAGCGCGCGGGCCAGCTCCAGCACCTTCATCTGCCCGAAGGCCAGCGACCCCGCCAGCGCATGGGCCTTGGCGGCGAGGCCGAAGCGCTCCAGCAGCGCCATGGCGGTGGCCTCCATCGCCCGCTCCTCGGCGCCCACCGACGGGACGTGCAGGAGGGCGGACAGCGTGGTGGCCCGGCCGCGCAGATGGCGGCCCACCATGACGTTTTCCAGCACGCTCATCTCGCGGAAGATCTGCAAATTCTGGAAGGTGCGGGCGATGCCGCGCCGGGCGCGCGCATGGGTCGGCATGCGGTCGATGCGCGCGCCGTCGAAGTGGTTGGCGCCCTCGGGCGGCGGGGTGCATGCGCCGGCCTATGTCGAG
>JAYSCE010000186.1:0-8124 GCA_041915035.1 Xanthobacter sp. | reverse complement strand
TGGCCGACGAGCCCACGGCGGCGCTGGACGGCACGCGCGGCCGGCAGGTGATGGAGGTGTTTCGCGCGCTCGCCGACGAGCGGCGGGTAGCGGTGGGCGTGGTCACCCATGATCCGCGCTGGTCGGACATCTTCGACCGCATCGTGGAGATGAGCGACGGACGGATGGTGTCGGAGCGGGCCGGGGGCGTGGCGGGGCATTTGTAGAGGGCGGCGCGCCCCGGACCAGCGACGGCGCAGCCGAAGCGCCGAGCCGGGGTCCAGGGGCGAGGGTGGTTCCGACTGCCGCCCCTCACACCAGCGGCGAGACCTGCTCGCGGGCCGTCTCGATTTTCCCGTCCGGGGCGAGATAGTCGATCAGCTTCAGTGTGCGCTCGCCGGTGTTCGCGAGCTTGGCGACGACGGAACGCATCGTGCGGAACTCGCTGGCCGAGAGCGGGCCGAACAGGGTGTCGTTGGCCGGCGCCTGCACCCGGGTCAGCTCGGCGAGGCGCTGCTCGGCCTCCGGCGTGACGGCGAGGAGCACCCGGCGGCGGTCGCCCGGATTGGTGGTCTTGCTGACGAGGCCGGCGGCGACCAGCTTGTTGACCTCGATGGTGACGAAGGCGCCCGAGAGATGCAGGTGCTCGGCGAGCGTGGCGACGCCCAGTTCCGGCACCTTGCCGCTCAGGCGCGCGATGGACATGAGGATCGAATATTGCGTCCCCGACAGGCCGATGAGGCCGCCGAGGCGGTTGCGCACCTCCTGGATGGCGGCGGCGAACGCCAGCATGTCGTGGACCAGCTCGCGGAACTCGGTGTCCGATCCGTCGATGAGCAAGGCGGCACGAGAGGCCGTCAAAGGCAGCGGCCTTCGGCCCCGCCCGTTCTTCGTCTGAGGCATGAACGCGTGCTCCCGCGCACCGTGGACCCTCCCCCTGCAGAAGGGCGGCACGCTGAATGTTTTTAGCCGGGGAGGGGGCTTGACGTCCATCAGCCATTTTGTAATAGCTTTATTACAAAGCTATATCGCGCTGTGGACATTGCCCCATGTCTTCGCCAGGTCCCACATCCTCGCCCAGCCCCGCGACGTTTCCCGATGCGCCCCGCGTCGCCGATTTCGATCCGCGTGCCTTCCGGCAGACTCTCGGGGCATTCGCCACCGGCGTCGCCGTGGTGGCGGCCGAGGCGGCCGACGGCACGCTCATCGGCATGACCATGAGTTCGTTCAATTCGGTCTCGCTGGACCCGCCGCTGGTGCTGTTCTCCGTTGCCCGCACGGCGCTTTCGCTGCCGGCCCTGCGCACGGCGGCCGCCTATGGCATCTCAGTCCTCGCCCACGACCAGCAGGACCTTTCTGGCCGCTTCGCCCGGGCCCAGGGCGAGAAGTGGTCCGGCGTGGATCACCTGCGCGGCCATGGCGGGGCGCCGCTCCTCGCCGGCGCGGCGGCGCATCTGGAATGCGTGCCCCACGCCATCCACGACGGGGGCGATCACGAAGTTTTCATCGCCCGCGTCGTCGCCCATCGCTCGGCTCTGGCCGAGCCGCTTATCTTCCATGCCGGACGCTACCGCACGCTCGCGGCCGTCGCCGGCTGAACCGAACTTGAGGACCCTGCCATGATCAAGACCGGTGCCGAGCACATCGAGAGCCTGAAAGACGGCCGTCAGATTTTCATCGATGGCGAACAGGTGGGTGATGCCACCACCCACCACGCCTTCCGCCGCTCCATCGCCTCCGTCGGGAAGATGTTCGATTTTCACAGCGCCCCGGAAAACCGGGAGCTGATGACCTTCGAGACCGACACCGGCACCCGCGCCAACCGCATCTGGCAGCTGCCCACCAGCTATGAGGAGCTGAAGACCCGCCGCCGGGGCCTGGAGGCCTGGACCGAGCTGCACGGCGGCTTCCTCGGCCGCGCGCCGGATCACGTCGCCTCCTGCATCTCCGGCATGTACATGGGCCTCGACCAGTTCGAGCTCTACGACCCGGCCCGTGCCCGCGCGCTCGCGGACTATTACCGCTACGCCCGCGACAACGACCTTTATCTCACCTACGTCATCATCAACCCGCAGGCCGACCGCTCGAAGAACGCGGCCGAGCAGGCGGACCCTTTCCTCTCCGCCGCCGTGGTGGACGAGGACACCTCGGGCATCACCGTGCGCGGCGCCAAGATGCTGGCCACCGGCGGCATCATGGCCAACGAGGTGTTCGTCACCTGCATCCAGCCTTTGCAGAAGGGCGAGGAGCCCTATGCGCTCTCCTTCTGCATTCCGATGAATGCGAAGGGCCTGAAGATCCTCTCCCGCAAGTCCTATGAGGCGGCCTCGCCCAGCGTGTTCGACAACCCGCTGTCCAGCCGCTTCGACGAGAACGACGCGGTGCTCTACTTCGACGACGTGAAGGTGCCGTGGGACCGCATCTTCATCGCCCGCGACATCGCCATGACGAACAAGCAGTTCCACGCGACGCCGGCGCACGTCTACCAGAACTACCAGGCGCAGATCCGCCTTTCGGTGAAGCTGAAATTCCTGCTCGGCATCGCCCGCCGCATCACCGAGGTGAACGGCACCACCAATTTCCCGCAGGTGCGCGAGACGCTCGGTCAGCTCGCCGCCGAAGCCGGCATGGTGGACGCCTTCGTCGCTGCCATGGAGGCGAAGGGCAGCTATTACGGCCCCTATTTCGTGCCCGACCGCCACACGCTCTACGCCGCGCAGACGCTGGCCCAGCAGCTCTACGGCAAGTTCATCACCACCCTGCGCGAGCTCGCCGGCGGCGGAATGATCATGCTGCCCTCCTCGGTGCATGACTATGAGAATACCGAGCTGGCCCGCCTCATCGGCAAAACCCAGCAGTCACCGGCCGCGAGCGCCGAGGAGAAGGTGAAGTTCTACAAGCTCGCCTGGGACGCGGTGGGCTCGGAATTCGCCTCGCGCCACACCCAGTACGAGATGTTCTATGCGGGCGCCTCCTTCGTGGTGAAGGGCCACTCCTCCCACGCTCTCGCCGACGAGGTGAAGCCATTCGCCGCCGCCCGCGCGGCCGAGTGAGGCCCAAAAGGCTCGGCCGCTAAACGCATGCGTAAGCCCTTCGCCGCCGACCGCGCGGCCGAGTGATCCGTTCCACCGAAAACACAGCGAAGACCACAGCCATGGCCATCAACAAGATCCACGACGAGTTCCACACGCTCGACCTGACCAGCGGCTGGGAAGTGCCGCCCGGCTATCCCTCGGGCATTCAGCAGAAGATCCTCGCCGGCGCCCTCGACGAGGAGGGCCGTGCCGGTTCGCGCTCGCGCCTACTGAAGTTCGAGCCGGGCGTGTTCACGACGAAGCCCTTCGTCCACGAATACTGGGAAGAGGTGTTCCTCGTCTC
Source organism: Xanthobacter sp. (assembly GCA_041915035.1). Taxonomy (GTDB): domain Bacteria; phylum Pseudomonadota; class Alphaproteobacteria; order Rhizobiales; family Xanthobacteraceae; genus Xanthobacter. The sequence continues at coordinate 4,767 of JAYSCE010000186.1, read as the reverse complement.
CGGCGACCTCACGGTCGGCAATGACGAGAAGGGCGAGGGCGGCGAGAGCTTCCCGCCCTTCACCTATGCGGTACGTCCCCCGGGCGCGGTGCATGGGCCGTTCAAGTCGGAAAAGGGCTGCATCCTGTTCGAAATCCATTATTTCGATCCGGCCTGATTCCTCTTCTCCGCGGACCCGCCCCATGCAGCCCACCCTCGCCACCCTCGCCGATGATCTCGCCTCCGGCCGCACCACGGCGCGGGCGCTGGTGGAGGACTGCATCGCGCGCATCGATGATCCGGACGGGGAGGGCGGGCGCGCCTTCGTGCGGGTGAACCGGGAGGCGGCCCGCGCGGCCGCCGAGGCGCAGGACCTGCTGCGCAAGGCGGGGGCCGCGCCCTCGCCCTTCGCCGGCATCCCCATCGGCATCAAGGACCTGTTCGACGTCGCCGGCGAGGTCACGGCGGCGGGCTCCAGGGTGCTGCGCGATTCGCCTCCCGCCAAGGTGGACGCCCCCGCCGTGGCGCGCCTGCGCCGGGCGGGCTTCGTGCTTGTCGGTCGCAACACCATGACCGAGTTTGCCTATTCCGGCCTCGGCATGAACCCGCACACCGGAAACCCGTCCGCCCCCTTCGAGCGGGCGACCAGCCCGCGCGTCTCCGGCGGCTCCTCCTCCGGCGGCGCGGTGGCGGTGGCGGACGGCATGGCCCATGCGGCGCTCGGCACCGACACGGGCGGCTCCTGCCGCATCCCGGCGGCCTTCTGCGGCCTCGTCGGCTTCAAGCCCACCGCCCGCCGGGTGCCGCGCGAAGGCGCCTTCCCGCTCTCCACGACGCTCGATTCCATCGGCCCCATCGCCCGCTCTGTGGCCTGCTGCGCCGCGCTCGACGCCATCCTCTCAAGCGGCGAGGCGCCGCTGCCGGGCCGCTCGGTGGCGGGCCTGCGCCTCCTCGTGCCGACGACCGTCGCCCTCGATGGGCTGGACGCGCCGGTGGCCGCCGCCTTCGAGACGGCGCTGGATCGCCTCGCCAAGGCCGGCGCGAACATCGTCTCCGCGCCCTTCCCCGAGTTCGGGGAGATCGCCACCCTCAATGCCAAGGGCGGCTTTGCGGCGGCTGAGTCCTATGCGGTCCACCGCCGCCTCTTGGCCGAGAAGGGCGACGCCTACGACCCCCGCGTCTCCGTGCGCGTGCGCCGCGGCGCCGAGCAGTCGGCGGCGGATTACGTGGAGCTGGTGGCCGCCCGCGCCGGTCTCGTCGCCCGCGCCGCCGCGCGGCTCGCCGGCTTCGATGCGCTGGCGCTGCCCACCGTCGCCATCGCCCCGCCGCGCATCGCCGATCTGCTCACCGATGACGATGCCTATGGCCGCGCCAACATCATGGCCCTGCGCAACCCCACCCTCATCAACATGATCGACGGCTGCGCCATCTCCTTGCCCCTCACCGGCGAAGGCGGCCTGCCCGCCGGCCTCATGCTGGCCGGCGCACCGGGGACCGATGCCGCCCTCTTCGCCGTGGCGGCGGGGGTCGAGGCCGCGCTGAAAGACTGATCGACCGGTCCGCAGGGTATGCGATCGCTTGATCGCCCCCCCTCCTGATGACCTATGTCAACGCAGCCATCTCGTGGGTGCCGCTAGTTTTACAGCGGTTCACCGGGTCTCCAGTCGGAGGCCGAGATCAGGGACGTGATCGCCCGCCGCGGCGGCGCGACGCGCTGGCGCTGCCATGGGCTGGTTTCACTTCGATCGCAATCTTGAGCAGATGCTGGCCCCCATCACCCTGATCCGGGGTGGCAGCAGCCGGGGGTTCTATTTCGAAGGGCGCAACGTCCCGTTGCCGGGGCAGGGGCTCGAAGAGTTTCTGCTGGCGGTGCGCGGCTCTCCCGACCCGATGGGAATGGACGGCCTCGGCGGCAACACCATTCTGCAGTCGAAGACCGCCATCGTGCAGCCCTCGACACGCGCCGGCGCCGATGTGGACTATACCTTCGTGCAGATCTTCCCCGATCAGCCGGCGACCGTCACCTACAAGATGAACTGCGGCAACATCTCGGCCGGGGTGCCGGTGTTCGCCCTGATGAAGAACATGATCCCGGGCGTCCAGGACGGCCGCATCACGGTGCGCGCCTATTCGACCAATACACAGAAGATGATGTACATGACCCTCGACGTGGCCAATGGCGAGGCGCGGGTGGACGGCGAGACCGCCATCGGCGGAGTGCCGGGGACAGGCGCAGAAATTCTCGTCGATTTCCGCGATCAGGGTGGCGGCTTCACCGGCCGGACCTTTCCCACCGGCAATCTGGTCGACACCGTCGTGTTGAGCGACGGCAGCAAGATCGATGTCACCATCGTGGATATGGTGAATATCTGCGGTTTCTTCCGGGCCGAAGACTTCGGGCTGGGCTGTACCGGTCTGGAGCTGCCCTCGCCGACCGGTGCGGTGCTCAGCCCGCCCGGCATGCTCGCTCGCCTCACGGAGCTGCGGCTGAAGATCGCCCAACTGATCGGGTGGAACCAGTACACGCTGGACACCATCGGCAAGGCGACACTGCCCTTCGCCGTCTCGGTCGCCGCGCCCGCCACCTACACGGACCTCGATGGGCACGAGGTAAAGGCCGAGGCCGTGGATCTCGTCGCGCGCTTCTATCTGGAATCAATCATGCACTCGGCTGCGCCGGGCAGCGGGTCCACCTGTCTCGCAGCGGCCGCGGCCATTCCCGGCACCGTGCCCAACCAGGCCTTGCGCGACGGCGCGCTGAAGGCGGGGAAGGGTGGGAGCCTGACCCTTGGCCATCCCAGCGGCACCTTCGTATTGAAGACCAGCCCCATTCTGGGCGCCGATCGGACTGCGGCCACTTTTGCTGAACTGAGCTTTCCGCGAACCGCGCGGATCATCTGCGACGGCACGGTCTACATCAAGGTCAACCGCTCGTCGGAACAGACGGCCTGGAGCGTCGCCGATGATCTCGACGCGGCCTCCTATTTCCTGAGGGGCGAGGACATTTCGGTGCAGCGATAGACGGCCTCCGCGGACTGCGTTTCCGAAACGCTACAAGCGTCCGTGCTGTGCGGCACTGGCTTCGCTTTGGCTGATCTCAGCCAGAGCGCCCTCAGCCGGCGCTCCCGTTCGGTCCCGGCTTCGGCAGCCGCACGGTGAGGCGGGCGCCGCCGCCCGGGCGGTCGTCGATGGTGACGCGGCCGCCGTGCCCCTCGGCGATCTGCCGCACGATGGTGAGGCCGAGCCCGGCGCCGCCGCTGTCGCGGTTGCGCGAGGGCTCCAGCCGGTAGAAGGGCTCGAACACCACCTCGCGCTCGCCTGCCGGAATGCCCGGCCCGCGATCCTCCACCACGAGGTCCACCGCCTCGCCGCGATTCTGAAGCGTGATGTCCGCGCACGTGCCATAGGCGATGGCGTTCCCGACGAGATTGGCGAGCACGCGGGCGAGCGCGCCGCGATTGCCGGCGACCACCAGCTCCGCGTCGCCGCCATGGAGCGTGACGGCCGCGCCCTGCGCCCGCCGCGCCTCGCACTCGGCCCGGGCCAGCGCGGCGAGGTCCACGGTCTCCCCCGAGGCGGGGGCGAAGGAGGCGCGGGCGAAGGCAAGGGCGTCGTCCACCAGCGCCTGCATGCCGTCGAGGTCTGCGCGGGCCTTCTCCACCTGATCGCCGGGCGGCATCAGTTCCAGCCGCAGGCGCAGGCGCGTGAGATAGGTGCGCAGATCGTGGCTGATGGCGCCCAGCACCAGCGTGCGCATGCGCACCAGCTCCGAGATGCGGGCCTGCATGGCGTTGACGGCGCGGATGACAAGGCGAACATCGTCGGCCCCCCGTTCGCGCAGATGGGACGGCTGGAGCTGGATGCCGAATTGCTCCACCGCGTCGGCGAGGTCGGAGAGCGGCCGGGTCTCCCGGCGCACCGCGATGAGTGTGACCAGAGCGACGACGAAACCGAGGATGCCCGCGATCAGGCCGATCGGCAGGCCGAGGAGCCGGACGGTCACGTCGCCACCCGCCACGACCTCCAGATAGCCGCCGCCCGAAAGGCCGACGACCAGCGTGAGCCGGGCGCCGCGCAGGTCCCGCAGACGGGCGAGAAGGCCACGCGGATGGTCTTCCCCCACCAGCGACAGCGCGACGAAGCGATCCGGCGGCCCTCCCGAGAGCGCGCGCAGGCGCTCCTCGGCGAAGGCGAGCAGCGCCGGGGTCTCAATGTCCGCCGGCGTCGCCGTCAGCGAGGGCGCAAAGCCGGGCGCCGTGGCGGCGCGCAGGGCCAGGTCACGGTCTGCGGGCGGGATGTGCTCCAAGAGCCGCGCCAGGGCGGCCACGCGCTGCATCAGCGGCACGAAGGGGGCGAGCGGGCGGTTGCGTTCCCGCTCGGTGATGTAGGCGGCGAGCATCAGCACCTGCACCGCCACCAGTCCGCCGACGATGATGAGGGCCATTCCGAACCGCCGGGCACTGCGGGATTTGGGCGGCGGGACGGACGGGTCTTCAGAGCTGGCGGACATCGACGGTGAGCAGGTAGCCGCCATTGCGGACGGTCTTGATGAGCAGGGCCGCCTCCTCCGAGGCGGAGGAGAGCTTGCGCCTCAGGCGGCTGACCGAGACATCGATGGTGCGGTCGAACGGGTCGGCCGAACGTCCCCGGGTCCAGTCCAGGAGCTGGTCGCGGGAGAGCACGCGCTTGGGCCGCTCCAGGAAGCAGGCGAGCAGCTCGAACTCCGCCGAGGTGAGGTCGAGGAGGGGGCCGTCGGCCTCGGCGACGCAGCGGGCGTCGAGATCGGCC
>JAYSCE010000185.1:0-8129 GCA_041915035.1 Xanthobacter sp. | reverse complement strand
CACCACCAGGATCGCGCCGTCCATCTGCGCCGCGCCGGTGATCATGTTCTTCACATAGTCGGCGTGCCCGGGGCAGTCGACGTGCGCGTAGTGGCGGTTGTTGGTCTCGTACTCAACGTGAGCGGTCGAGATCGTGATGCCGCGCGCCTTCTCTTCCGGCGCCTTGTCGATCTGGTCGTACGCCGTGAACGTCGCGCCGCCAGACTCCGCAAGAACCTTCGTGATCGCAGCCGTCAGCGACGTCTTGCCGTGATCAACGTGACCGATCGTGCCGATGTTGCAGTGCGGCTTCGAGCGGTTGAACTTCTCTTTGGCCATGGGACTCTCCGTTGGGTCTCTCTGGCGTGATCCGAAAGGGTGAAGTGGGGTTCAGGCCAACGCGATCACGCGTACTTGGCCTGGACCTCCTGAGCGACGTTCGACGGCACCTGCTCGTAGTGGTCGAACTGCATGGTGAAGGTGGCGCGGCCCTGGCTGAAAGAGCGCAGGGTGTTCACGTAGCCGAACATGTTGGCCAGCGGCACCATCGCGTTGATGACGTTCGCATTGCCACGCATGTCCTGGCCCTGGATCTGGCCACGACGGGAGTTCAGGTCGCCGATGACCGAGCCGGTGTAGTCTTCCGGGGTCACCACCTCGACCTTCATGATCGGCTCGAGCAGCACCGAGGAGCCCTTCTGGAGGGCCTCGCGGAACGCCGCGCGGGACGCGATCTCGAACGCCAGGGCCGACGAATCCACTTCGTGGAACGCGCCGTCGGTGAGCGTCACCTTGACGTCCACCACCGGGAAGCCCGCCAGCACGCCGGCGCCAAGCACGCTCTCGAGGCCCTTCTGGACGCCCGGGATGTACTCCTTCGGCACCGCGCCGCCGACGATGGCGCTCTCGAAGACGAAGCCCTTGCCGGGCTCGTTCGGCTCCACCGTGAACTTCACCCGCGCGAACTGGCCGGTACCACCGGTCTGCTTCTTGTGGGTGTAGTCCACCTCGGTCTTCTTCGTGAGGGTCTCACGATAGGCGACCTGCGGAGCGCCGATGTTGGCGTCCACCTTGTAGGTGCGCTTCAGGATGTCGACCTTGATGTCGAGGTGCAGTTCGCCCATGCCCTTGAGGATGGTCTGGCCACTCTCGAAGTCGGTCGACACGCGGAAGGACGGATCCTCGGCGGCCAGCTTGGAGAGGGCGATGCCCAGCTTCTCCTGGTCGGCCTTGGACTTCGGCTCGATCGCGATCTCGATGACCGGCTCGGGGAATTCCATCTTCTCCAGGATCACGGCCTTGGCCGGATCGCAGAGGGTATCACCCGTGCGCACATCCTTGAGGCCGGCGAGGGCGACGATGTCGCCCGCATAGGCTTCCTTGATGTCTTCCCGGTTGTTGGCGTGCATCAGCAGCATCCGCCCGACGCGCTCGCGCTTGTCGCGGGTGGAGTTGAGCAGGCCCATGCCGGTTTCCATCTTGCCGGCGTACACGCGGCAGAAGGTGATGGTGCCGACGAACGGGTCGTCCATGATCTTGAACGCGAGCACGGAGGTCGGCTCCTCGTCCGAGGGAAGACGCACGGTGTCTTCCTCGGTCTTGAAGTCGATGCCCTTGATCGCGCCGCGATCGATCGGCGACGGCAGATAGTCCACCACCGCGTCGAGCAGGGGCTGCACGCCCTTGTTCTTGAAGGCCGAACCGCAGAACACGGGGTTGAACTTGCGGCCGATGACGGCGAGACGGATCAGGCGCTTGAGGGTCGCCTCGTCCGGCTCGGTGCCGTCGAGATAGGCAGCCATGGCGTCGTCGTCGAGCTCGACGGCGGCTTCCACCAGCTTGTTACGGTATTCGGCGGCCTTGTCGGCGAGATCCGCGGGGATTTCTTCGTCATGGTACTTGGCGCCGAGGGCTTCATCTTCCCACACGACCGCCTTCATGCGGACGAGGTCGATGATGCCCTTGAAGTTGTTCTCCGAGCCGATCGGGAGCTGGCAGCACACCGGGTTGCCGGCGACGCGGTCCACGATCATCTCGACGCAGCGGTAGAAGTCGGCGCCGATCTTGTCCATCTTGTTGACGAACACGACGCGCGGCACGTTGTACTTGTCCGCCTGGCGCCACACGGTCTCGGTCTGCGGCTCGACGCCCTGGTTGCCGTCCAGCACGCACACGGCGCCGTCGAGCACGCGGAGCGAACGCTCCACCTCGATGGTGAAGTCCACGTGCCCGGGGGTGTCGATGATGTTCAGGCGCTTGCCCTGCCAGATAGCAGTCGTCGCGGCAGACGTGATGGTGATGCCGCGTTCCTGCTCCTGGGTCATCCAATCCATGGTGGCAGCGCCATCATGGACTTCGCCGATCTTGTGGCTCTTGCCGGTGTAATAGAGGATCCGCTCCGTGGTCGTGGTCTTGCCGGCATCGATGTGAGCCATGATGCCGAAGTTGCGGTAGTCCTCGATCGCGTGAGTACGGGCCATTTGCTCAGTCCTCTCCGATCACCAGCGGTAATGCGAGAACGCGCGGTTGGCTTCCGCCATCCGGTGCGTGTCTTCGCGCTTCTTCACGGCGGAGCCGCGATTGTTGGCAGCATCGAGCAGCTCGGCGGAGAGGCGCTCCACCATGGTCTTCTCGTTGCGGGCGCGGGCCGAGGCGATGAGCCAGCGGATCGCGAGGGTCTGGCGGCGCTCGGTGCGCACCTCGACCGGGACCTGGTAGGTCGCGCCACCGACGCGGCGGGAGCGAACCTCCACCGCGGGTGCAACGTTCTCGAGCGCCTGGATGAAGACCTCGACCGGATCGTGCTTGGCCTTGGCCTCGACCACGTCGAGGGCGCCATAGACGATGCCTTCGGCAACCGACTTCTTGCCGTCGCGCATGACGGAATTCATGAAGCGCGACAGGGTGGTCGAGCCATACTTGGCGTCCGGGATGACTTCGCGGCGCTCGGCCTTGTGACGACGGGACATCGTTCAGATCCTCACTATCACTTCGGCCGCTTCGCGCCGTACTTCGAACGGCGCTGCTTGCGGTTCTTCACGCCCTGGGTATCCAGCACGCCACGCAGGATGTGGTAGCGCACGCCGGGAAGATCCTTCACGCGGCCGCCACGGATCAGGACCACGGAGTGCTCCTGAAGGTTGTGGCCTTCACCGGGGATGTAGCCGATCACTTCGTAGCTGTTGGTGAGCCGCACCTTGGCGACCTTACGAAGAGCCGAGTTCGGCTTCTTCGGGGTCGTCGTGTAAACGCGCGTGCAAACGCCGCGCTTCTGCGGGCTCGCCTGAAGCGCCGGCGCCTTGTCGCGCGCCTTCTGCGCTTCGCGCGGCTTACGGATCAGCTGGTTGATCGTCGGCATGTACGCCTTCGCCTCGTCCTGATCTGCGGCCTGGGCCGCATTCCTTCATTTCGACGACCCTTTGGGGATCGCCACGACCGGCCCCGACGGGGCCCGAATTCCCTTCGCACCAACGAACACGAAAGGCGCCGTCCACCGCCCAAAAGGGGGCAGACACGCCTTTCTCGCGACAGAGGATCACAGCGCGCTATACCGGGGCTTTTTTCCCGGCCGGCGCCGCGATCATGCACCTGAAGTTATCGCAGTGCTGTTCCTGGCAGCGTTTCGGCTTCAAGATCGGCCCTTCAAGCACGTGGGAGCGCTGAAAACGAAGGGAACAATCACTCAGACGCCGACCGCCTGCCGCGAAAGTGGGCTGCTTCTAACCGGAGAGTCGCCGAACGTCAATAAGGATCGCGCCGACTTTCCCGTAATTACGCGGCTTTGAGGCTTACGAAGGCGTGACCGCAGTCACAAATCGCCCCCACCCTGCCGTTAATTCATTCTTTTTTAACAAATGCCCCCGCCCGCGGCGCGGGAGGGGGCGATTTTAAAGGAATCAGGCCAGGAGGGCGGCGACGCCGTCGCGCTCTTCCAGCAGCTCCTTGAGGGTCTTGTCGAACTGGGTCTTGGAGAAGTCGTCCATGGGCAGGCCCTGAACCACTTCATACTCGCCCGCGGTGCAGATGGCAGGCATGCCGAAAACGATGCCCTCGGGCACGCCGTAGGAGCCGTCCGACGCCACGCCCATGGACACCCACTTGCCGGCGGTGCCGTGGATCCAGTCGTGCATGTGGTCGATGGCAGCATTCGCCGCCGACGCCGCGGACGACAGGCCCCGGGCCTCGATGATGGCGGCGCCGCGCTTGCCGACCGTCGGCAGCAGGGTCTCGCGATACCAGGTCTCGTCGTTGATGAGCTCCGGCAGCGGCTTGCCCTTCACGGTGGCGAAACGGTAGTCCGCATACATGGTCGGGGAGTGGTTGCCCCACACCGCGACCTTCTCGATGTCCTTGCTCTCGACGCCGGCCTTGGCCGCGAACTGCGACAGGGCGCGGTTGTGGTCGAGGCGGAGCATGGCGGTGATGTTGCGGGCCGGCAGGTCCGGGGCGCTCTTGGCGGTGATGTAGGCGTTGGTATTGGCCGGGTTGCCGACCACCAGCACCTTCACGTCGCGCTTGGCAACCTCGTTTAGCGCCTTGCCCTGGACCTTGAAGATCTCGGCGTTGGCGGAGAGGAGGTCGGCGCGCTCCATGCCCTTCGAGCGGGGACGGGCGCCCACGAGAATCGCCGCGTCGATGTCCTTGAAGGCGACCTTGGGATCATCGGTGATGACCACGCCCGCGAAGTTCGGGAAGGCGCAATCCTCGATCTCCATCACCACGCCCTTCACGGCACCCTGCGCCTGCGGGAGGTCGAGAAGCTGGAGGATGACCGGCTGGTCCTTGCCGAACAGGTCGCCGTTGGCGATGCGGAAAAGGAGAGAATAGCAAATCTGACCGGCGGCGCCCGTGACTGCGACGCGAACGGCGGGTTTGGTCATGAGAAGAAGCCCTTTGCCTTGGATGAGCCCCGAAGGCTCGGGGGCGCAATCTATGCCGCAGCGCGGCCGATGGAAAGGCGCTCGCGCCCCTCACAATCAGCGATACCGCACGACCTTCGGCTAGGGCGTGCTGCGCCGCGTCAGAGCACCACCACGTGGTTCGGCATCTCGTTGCGGTCATCGGGCCGGCGCGGCAGGGGACCGGCGAGGAGCTCCCCGGCCTTCTCGACGCCGGCGACCAGCCCCTCGGCGAGGCTGCCTTCGCGGGCACGGGCGGCCACCGCATCGCAGATGTCGCGCCACGCGGCGGCGCCCAGCGGGCCGTGGGCGGCATCGTCCGCCACCACTTCCACCAGCCGCTCACGCGCGGCGGCGAAGATGAGGATGCCGGTGCGGCCCTGGGTCTGCGGGATGCCGTAGCTCAGGAAGGTCTCGATGGCCGCATTGCGCGCCGCCGCCTTGAGCGCGAGGCGAGGCACCGCCTTCTCCGCCGCTCCGGGCATCAGGAGCGCCGCGGCAAGGATGACGAACAGGATGGACTGCAGCGCGAGCGCCGACAGCGCCGGCATGGGATAGGCGAGCACGATGAGCCACGGCAGCACCAGCGCCGCAAGGGAAGCCCAAAGGATGGAGAAGAAGGGATGCTGCACCAGCGGCGCCCGCGTCACCACCACGCGGATTTCAGCGGACGTCCTGGCCTCCGCCTGCGTCACCGCCTCGGCGATGCGCTGGAGCGCGTGCTGCGGCAGGCCGTAACGGCCCGCATCCTGGGTGGTCGTCGTCGTGGCGGTCGTGGCGGATTGCTGGTTCACGCGAGACCCTCCCCTGCAGCGGCGGGCAGAAGTTTGCAGGTGCGCGGTAAAATCGCAAGTGCGGGGCTACCAATCCCCCGAGGCGCCGCCGCCGCCGGACGAGCCGCCACCGCCCGACCAGCCGCCGCCGGAGGAGCCGCCGGACCATCCGGAACTGCTGCCGGTCCCCCATTCCCACGAGATCGGCCCCCCGGCCACCGCGCCGCCCCGCCGCCTCCGGGCTGCCGGGCCGCCCGGCCCGCCGCCGCGCATGACGCGCCAGATGATGAAGCCCATGAAGATGACCATCACCGCGAAGAAGATGAGGTTGTCCACCTCCTCCTCGGTCCAGTCGGAGGATTCCAGCTGCTTCGCGCGGGCCTTCGCCTCGTCCGGGTCGAGGTTCAGGATTTCGAGGATGGCGTCCGTGCCCTTGACGATGCCGGCCGCCATGTTGCCGGACTTGAAGGCGGGCACGATGGCGTTGCGGATGATGGTGGCCGACACCGCGTCCGTGAGAATGCCTTCCAGCCCGTAGCCCACCTCGATGCGCACCTTGCGCTCGTTGGGGGCGACGAGGAGGAGCACGCCGTTGTTCTTCTTCGCCTGCCCGATCTGCCAGGTGCGGAACAGGCGGTTGGCGTAATCCTCGATGGAGGTGCCCTGAAGGGAGGGGATGGTGGCCACCACCAACTGGTCGGTGGCCTTCGCTTCCTGCGCCGCGAGCTTGGCATCCAGCGCGGCGACGGTGCCGGCATCGAGCACATGGGCAGCATCCACCACCCGCCCGCTGAGGGGCGGAAAGGTCAGCTCCGCCCATGCGGGCGCGATGGCGACGGGCGCCACGGCAAGGCACAGCGCCAGCAGGCCGGCCAGCACGACCGCGAGGCGGCCGGCAGGCCCGCGACCCAATGCGCGCAGATGGCCCATCTGGCGGCCCATCACCGTCACTCCGCGCTCAGTTGAACTTCACCTTCGGCACCTGCATCTGCTGCTCGGAGATGGTGAAGGTCTCCATGGGCTTGTAGGCGCGATAGAGGGTGGCGGCCCACAGCGCGCCGGGGAAGGTCTTCAGCTCGGTGTTATAGACGCGCACCGCCTCGATATAGTCGCGCCGCGCCACGGCGATGCGGTTCTCGGTGCCCTCGATCTGCGACTGGAGGGCAAGGAAGTTGGCATTAGACTTCAGGTCCGGATAGGCCTCCGACACCGCGATCAGCCGGCCGAGCGCGGAGGAGAGTCCCGCCTGCGCGTCCTGGAACTGCTTGAACTGCGCAGGGTCGGTGACGGTGGAGGCATCGACCTTGATGGAGGTGGCCTTGGCGCGCGCCTCGATCACCGAGGTCAGCACGTCCTTCTCCTGGGCGGCATAGCCCTTCACCGTCTCGACCAGATTGGGAATGAGGTCCGAGCGGCGCTGGTACTGGTTCAGCACCTCGCTCCACGCCGCCTTGGCGCGCTCCTCCTCGGTGGGAATCACATTTACGCCGCAGCCCGCCAGCATGAGCGCGGCCAGCACGGCGAAGAGCGGCGCCCGCAGGCGGGCGAATTCACGAAGTACGATGGACATGGTGGCCCCTCCCCTGTCGCCGCAACCCGGCAGCGGCGTGCTTATAACACGGCAAAGGTCGAGAAAGGTTCCGGGACAATCCGTATCCCCATCCTCAGACCGTGCCCAGATACCCGGGCAGATCCTGCGCCTCGTCCAGCAGCGACACCTTCACGGCCAGCTTCTCCGCCAACGCGATGTCGGTTTCCAGCAGCCGCGTGGTCATGAAGGAGCGGTAGTAGTTGCCCCACATGAATTCCTGGAAGGGCGTGTCCTCGTTGGCATAGGCCTTCCCGCGCACGCCGCGCGCGAGCGTCCGCCACGGGTTGTCGGTGAGCTCGCTGACATGGCCGGGGATCTTCAGGCAGGGGCGGCGGTTGCCGTCCACGTCGATGGGCCAGCACAGGCCCTCGGTCTCCATGCGGTGCCAGAAGGCCTTGAGGTCGAGGTTAGACCAGTCGGCCCGCGCCTCGCCGAGGAACACCGTCTCGTCGCCGACGGCGAGGAGCGCCCGGCACAGATGGTGGTGGTCGATGATGTAGAGCCGGCGCTTCGGCCCCACCACATAGGGCACCGGCCGGTTCTCCTTCAGCGCCCTCAGCTCACGGCGGGACAGACTGCGCATCTGCGCGGCGCGCCGCTCCACCTCCTGCAATCCCAGTGTCAGCTGGGTGGGGTTCAGCGCCGCGATGTCGATCTCGGTGAGGTCCGCCATTCGATTCCCCTGCCCTCTTCCGCGCTGGCGGAGCAGGCCCGAAAACGGCGGCGGCGGCAAGCCGGGCGGCCGATCCTTTGGTAGCAAGCCAGGCGGAAAGTCTTTTGGCGCGAAACCGGGCGGCAAATCGTCCGGCGGCGCCCGTTTCGCCAAGGATGGCGCAGCCCCGCGCAGCCGCGACTTCGCGCGCGGCGATCGCCCAGAGGGGGAGCGGG
>JAYSCE010000184.1:0-8134 GCA_041915035.1 Xanthobacter sp. | reverse complement strand
TTCGAAAAGATCTCGGTGACGGGCGCCACCCGCCACCCGCTCTATGACGCGCTGGTGGCGGCCCGGCCCGAGGCCGAGGGCGCGGAGGCCATGCGCGCGCTGTTGTCCAGCCGCGGCCGCGCCGCCCCCGCCACGTCCGACGTGATCTGGAACTTCGAGAAGTTCGTGGTGGGCCGCGACGGCCGTGTCGTCGCCCGCTTCGCGCCAAACGGGGCGCCCGACGACGCGCGCGTCACACAGGCGCTCGACGCCGCGCTCTCGGCGGCGGGCTGAACGCCAGCCCGGCGCATGTCGCGGGGTGGGGGGACTACCGCCCCGCCACCATCTCCGCCGCCACCAGATCCTCGATCGCGGCGCCGACCGACTTGAACAGGGTGATGGCCGTGGCGTCCGCCCTCCCCTGCTTCGTGCCGGCGCACAGCTCGTAGAGATCCGCCTTCACCTGATCGGTGGACCACACGCCCGCCGCCACCGGCAGCAGGAGGTCGCCGGCCTCGCCGAGAGCGCCGGCATAGGTGTCCACATAGACGGCGCTGGCGAGGATGAGGGCGTCGTCACTCTCGCGCATGGTGGGGGTGAAGGCACCCACCAGGTCCACGTGGGTGCCGGGCTTCACATCCCGCCCGAGGATCAGCGGATCGTCGGAGGTGGTGGCGCTGGTGATGATGTCAGCCGCGGCGACGGCCGCCGACAGGTCACGCGCGGGCTCGGCCGGCAGGCCCAGAGCGGCGAACCGTTCCGCCATGGCGGCGGCGCGCTCCGGCACCCGGCCCCACACCAGCACGCGGCGGATGGGCCGTACGGCGCAATGGCCCTGCGCGAGCTGGAAGGCGAGATTGCCGGTGCCGACCACGGTCAGCGTCTCGCTGTCCATGCGCGAGAGGAAGGTGGAGGCCAGCGCCGAGGTCGCCGCCGTGCGCCGGTTGGTGAGCGCATCGGCCTCGATGATGGCCGTAGGCACGCCGGTGGTGCCGTCGAACAGGGCGTACACGCCATGCACCGCGCCGAGTCCCCTGGCGCCATTGGCCGGAAACACGTTCACCAGCTTCACGCCGAACACCGCGCCGGGCCGCCACGCCGGCATGGTGAGGAGCCGGCCAGGCGTCGCATCATTGCCCACGTGGTGGACGCCGCGCACCGGCGATTCAACCTCCGCCGCCGCGAAGGCCGCCCGCAGTGCCGGCACCAGACGCTCATAGGTGAGCGCCGCTTCGACCGCCCCCGCATCGTAGAATGCGACCATCCCGCCTCTCCTTTCCGGAAACCTCTTCTAGACCATGGGAGGCCGTGCGCCGCAACGGCGCGAAACCAAAGGGCTTCGCCGCAACAGCGCGAGAACAAAGGGCTTTGCGGAAACATCGCGGAACCAAAGGGCCGCGCGGCCACTTGGTTCTGCAAAGGAGACTTAGCCATGCACCACGATGCAGCGAGCCGCGGACCCATCCGCCATTTCCTCCACGAGGCCGGCAACTTCTTCCACGCGCCGCCGGGCTCCGAGCCCATCCTCGAATGGCGCGCGAAGGCGGCGGGCAGCGAAGTGCTGGTCTGCGACGGCATGCCCGTCGCCCGCCTGGATTGCCACGACCGCCGCTGGAGCTGGGCCGTTCTGGACGATGCCTCGGCCCCGATCCGCGCGGGCTCCGAGGCCGAAGCCCGGCTGCTGGCGACCTTCTATGCCCGCCGCCTGCATGGGTGATCCCGTGGCCCCTTAGCCGGCCGCGCTCCCTCTCGTGCGCGAGAGGGGGGCGACAATAGATCCGGCCGCATTTTCCCTTGCCCGCGATCCCGCGCGGGTGTGCTCTGACAACAGACGAGAGAAAGCCTGCAACGAGGGGCGAGATGGCGCCACGGGCGAGCTGGAAGGGATTTCTCACGGTCGGCGCGCTGAGTTGCGCCGTCGGCCTTTATGCGGCCGCCTCCACTTCCGAGCGCATCAGCCTGCATATGGTGAACCGCAAGAGCGGCCATCGCCTGCGCCGGCAATATGTGGACGAGGAGACCGGCAAGCCGGTCGAGAATGACGATCAGGTGCGGGGCTACGAGGTCTCCAAGGGCGAGTACATCACCATCGAGCCCGAGGAAGCGGCCGCTGTGCTGCCGGACAACGACAAGACCATTTCCATCGACGCCTTCCTGCCGTGCGACGGCATCGACACGGTGTATCTCGACCGCCCCTATTTCCTCGCCCCGGTGGATGAGGCCGCAGCCGAGGTGTTCGACCTCCTGAAGCGCGGTATGGCCGCCCAGAAGGTGGCGGCGCTGGGCGAGGCCCTGCTGTTCCGCCGCGTCCGCCGGCTGCTCATCCGCCCTACCGGCGAGGGCGGTGCGCTGCTCGCCTCCACTCTCTCCTTCGATTACGAGGTGCGCTCGGCACAGGAGGCCTTCGCCGACGTGCCGGAGGTGAAAATCACCGGCGAGATGCGCGATCTCGCCACCCACATCATCAAGACCAAGGCCGGCAAATTCGATCCCGACGCCTATCCGGACCGCTACGAGGCTGCCCTGGCCGAGCTGGTGCGGGCCAAGATGGAGGGCAAGCCCCTGCCCAAGGCGCCGCCCCGCAAGGAAGAGAAGGTGGTGGACCTGCTGGAGGCCCTGCGCGCCAGCGCCAAGGCCACAGGTGGCGCGAACGGGAAGGCTGCCGGCGGAAGCGGCAAGAGCGCGCCCGCCAAATCCAAGGCCAGCAAGAAGGCCACCGCCGCCGAGAAACCCGCGCCCGCCCGCAAGACCACCCGCAAGGCGAGCTGAGCCATGGCCGACCTTGACCGCTACCGCGCCAAGCGCGACTTCGCCGCGACCCCCGAGCCCTCCGGCGCGGCCCGCCGCAAGGCGAAGGGCGAGGCGGCGCGGCCGGAAGGCTCGTTCGTCATCCAGAAGCATGCGGCGCGGCGCCTGCACTACGACTTCAGGCTGGAGATGGATGGCGTGTTGAAGAGCTGGGCCGTCACCCGCGGCCCCAGCCTCTTGCCCGGCGAGAAGCGTCTCGCGGTGCATGTGGAGGACCATCCCCTCGACTACGGCGGCTTCGAGGGCACCATCCCAAAGGGCCAGTATGGCGGCGGCACCGTCATCATCTGGGACCGCGGCACCTGGACCCCCATCGGTGATCCGCACAAGGCCTATGCCAAGGGGCATATGGAATTCACCCTGGACGGGGAAAAGCTCCATGGCCGCTGGCATCTGGTGCGGATGCACCCGCGCGGCGGGGAGAAGAAAGAGAACTGGCTCCTCATCAAGGCCGAGGACGAATTCGCCCGACCCGAGGGCGCGCCGGACATCCTCGAGGAGGAACCGCTCTCCGTCGTCTCCGGTCGGGACGTGGACGCGCTTTCGCCCAACGATCCCCCGCCGAAACGGATCGCGGCGAAGTCCGGAAAGCCTGCGAAGAAGGCCGCGCCCAAGTCACCAGCGCTCAAGTCACCCGCGGCGAAGTCTCCCACCCCACCCGCCGACGATCCCCCGCCCGATCGCGCGAAGGGGGCAAGCGGCGCCCCCGTGACAGTACCCAAGGAGGCGAAAGCCGCCCCCCTCCCCGCCTTCGTGCCTCCCGCTCTCGCCACCCTGGCGACGAAGGCGCCGGCCGGCACGCGCTACCTCCACGAGATCAAGTTCGACGGCTACCGCATCCAGGCGCGGGTCGAAAACGGCAAAGTGCGCCTCCTCACCCGCACCGGACTCGACTGGACGGACAGATTCGGCACCGGCATCCCTGCCGAACTCAACCGACTCCCCGTCCGAACCGCGCTTTTCGACGGTGAAATCGTCGTGGAATCCGGCAATGGCGCCACCGATTTCTCCGCCCTTCAGGCCGACCTTTCGGAGGGACGCAGCGACCGGCTCGTCTATTACGTCTTCGATCTTCTCCACCTCGACGGCCACGACCTGACATCGCTCCCCCTCAAGGATCGCAAGGACTTGCTGGAAAAGCTGGTGGCCGAAACCGGGGATAAGGTGCGCTTCAGCGCCCATTTCGAGGACGACGGCGCCCTCGTCCTGCGGCACGCCTGCCGCCTGAGCCTCGAAGGGGTGGTCTCTAAACTGAAGAATGCCCCCTACCACAGCGGCCGAACGCGCGACTGGATCAAGTCCAAGTGCCTGGAACGACAGGAGTTTGTGGTGGGGGGCTTCGTGCCTTCTACCACCTCGCGCACCGCCATCGGCTCGCTGGCGCTCGGGGTGTTCGAGACCGGCAAGCTGCGCTATGTCGGGCGGGTCGGAACCGGCTTCACACAGCGCATCGCGGCCGATCTCTACACGCTGTTAGCCGCTGAAAAGATTGATGTTTCTCCCTTCTCCGGCAAGCTGACCGCGGAGGAAACGCGGGGCGTGACCTTCGTTGAGCCGCGCCATGTGGCGGAGGTGGAATTCGGCGCCTGGACCGGCGACGGCCACCTGCGCCACGCCGCCTTCCGCGGCCTGCGCGAGGACAAGCCGGCGACGGAAATCGTGCGGGAAAAGCCCGCCGAAACAAAGGCTTTCGATCCGCCGGCGCCGCAGCGCCGGGTCCGCCTCACCCATCCGGATCGGGTCTATTGGCCGGATGTGGGCCTCACCAAGGAAGGACTGGCGGACTATTACGCGCAGGTCTGGCGCTATATGGCCCCGTTCGTCACCGGCCGCCCTCTGGCGCTGGTGCGCTGCCCGGAAGGCATTGAGGGTCAACGATTTTTCCAGAAGCACCCGTGGAAGGGGATGGACAAGAACATCCTCCAGGTACTCGATCCGAAGGAGAAGGACGAAGCCCCCTACCTCGCCATCCGCGATCTCGATGGCCTGACCGCCCTGGTCCAGGGCGCGGCCCTGGAGATCCACCCGTTCGGCGCGACGCTTGCGGACTGGGAGCGGCCGGACATTCTTACCATGGACCTTGATCCCGCCGACGACGTGCCGTGGCGGGACGTGATCTCTGCCGCTCAGGAGGTAAAGCAACGGCTTGAGGAAAAGGGACTTTCTGCCTTCCTGAAAACCTCCGGCGGCAAGGGCCTCCACGTCTGCGCGCCGCTCCGGCCCAAGTCCGACTGGGCCCGCCTGAAGGCCTTCACCAAGCAGATGGCGGAGGAGATGGCGGCCGACAGGCCGGAGCGTTTCGTCGCCACCATCAGCAAAGCCAAGCGCAAGGGGCGGATTCTCATTGATTATTTGCGCAACCAGCGGGGCGCGACGGCGGTGGCTCCTTATTCCACACGGGCGCGGCCGGGGGCCCCGGTGTCCATGCCGCTGGCGTGGGAGGAGCTGGGCGAGGCCATCGGTCCGCAGCATTTCAACGTCGCCAACGCCATGGCGCGGCTCATGAATCTCAGCCAAGACCCGTGGGGTGATTTTCGCGCCGCCGCGGTGCCGCTGCCGGCCGCGTGAAGCCACCCGGCGCTACTTTCGCTTGCCCTTCTCCGCGGAAAGACTGCGGCGCAGCGCATCCATGATGCTCACCACATTGCCCCCGGTGGGCGCCTCGGCGGTTGGCTTGGCTGCCTTCTTCGCCGGACGCTTCTTGCGCTTGGAGGCGATGAGATCCATGAGCCCGTCCTGCACGGGGTCATGCACCATCCCCGGCTCAAAGGCTTGCGTGCGCTCGGAAATCAGCGTCTTGACGAGGCCGAGCGCGGCCTTGTCCGGCGCCTCCCGCGCTTCCGGCGCGCCATCGAATTCGCGCACCTCGTCCCCGTAGCGCAGGGTCCAAAGGATGAGCCCGCTCCCGCGCGGCTCCAGCATCACCCCCCGCTCGCGGCGATACATGACCAGACGCGAAAGCGCCGCCGTCCTGGTGTCCTCCATGGCAGAGCGGATGACGGCAAAAGCTTCCGCCCCAACGGCGTCGTCGGGAACGAGATAGTGCGGCTTGTCGAGGTACACCCAGCCGATGCTGTCGCGCGGGACGAAGCTCTCGATGTCGATCGTGCGCGTGGTCTCCAACGCGATGTCGTCGAGTTCTTCATCTTCGACAAGCACATAGCTGTCGTCGCCGGTCTGGTAGCCGCGCGCCTCGTCGACCTCGG
This sequence comes from Xanthobacter sp., assembly GCA_041915035.1. Taxonomy (GTDB): domain Bacteria; phylum Pseudomonadota; class Alphaproteobacteria; order Rhizobiales; family Xanthobacteraceae; genus Xanthobacter. The sequence continues at coordinate 2,141 of JAYSCE010000184.1, read as the reverse complement.
CAACCGGCTTGCCCGAGCCTTCGTCCACATATCGGGAGACGATGCGGTTGCCCGTTTCCCGGTTCAGGGTGTGAAAACGCACCTTCTCCCGCTCGGAGGTGGCCGGCGTCATGGCCACCCGGCAGGTCACGAGCGAGAGCTTCAGGTATCCCTTCCAGAAGGCACGGGGCGCCATGGACGGCTTACCGGTCAGTCTTTGGAGACATGCGACGGCTTGCCCTTCTGCTTCGTCGCGGCAAGGTCATGAAGCTCCTTTTCGCTCATGGAGTCCACCATTTCGCGGGAAGCGCCCTTCAGCGAGGACTTCTTGCGCTCGCCTTTCTTGACGGACAGGGCAGCGCCGGCCGCCATCTGCTGGGCCTTTGATTTTGCTGGCATTTGAAGCCTCCCTCAGTAAGAGCGCCGGCCTTTCAGGACTTCCAGTTCCGCCCGTTCCCAATATTCGCGGTCCCGCCCCTGCGGGCAGCCGTCCTCCCGCCAGAGCGCGTGGGCGCGCCAGCGGATGCGGTCGCGCTCGATGTCGGAGAGGCCCTGCATGGCATTGGCCGTCTGGCCGGGATTTGGGCTCATCGGGCTCGGAGTGGTGGCGTGGGACATGCTCGTTCCTCCGCTCATCGGTGTGCGCGCATCCGCGCTTTGCCCCCTCGCCCAAAACCCTGCCCTGCGCGCGATGGTTCCCGCCGTCGTCTGGGACGGCTAAAACAGGCCAAATCAGAACGAGGAGACGACCATGGCGCGCTTTCCCGGCACCGGCGAGATCGAAGCGGATGCAGAGGCCTTGCTGGCGCGGCTCGGCATCCCGGCCGACCGCCTCAAAGGGACGCGCGAGGCGGTGACGCCGCTGACCGGGGAAGTCATCGCGCGCATCACAGAGATGGACGCCCCCGCGGTTCAGGAGGCCATCGGCCGGGCCCATGCCGCCTTCCTGCAGTGGCGGCTGGTGCCGGCGCCCCGGCGCGGCGAGCTCGTGCGCCTGTTCGGCGAGGAATTGCGCGCGGCCAAGGCCGATCTTGCCGCGCTGGTGACGCTGGAGGCCGGCAAGATCACCTCCGAGGGGTTGGGCGAAGTGCAGGAGATGATCGACATCTGCGACTTCGCCACCGGCCTCTCCCGCCAGCTCCACGGCCTCACCATCGCCACCGAGCGGCCGGACCACCGGATGATGGAGACCTGGCACCCGATGGGCGTCGTGGGCGTCATCTCGGCCTTCAACTTTCCCGTCGCCGTGTGGGCGTGGAATGCCGCGCTGGCCCTTGTCTGCGGCAATGCCGTGGTGTGGAAGCCCTCGGAAAAGACGCCACTGACCGCCCTCGCCGTGGACACCGTCTTCGCCCGTGCCGCTGACCGCTTCGGCGGTGTCCCGGAAGGCCTGTCCACCCTCGTGCTGGGCGGGCGCGCGGCCGGCGAGGCACTGGTGGACGATGCGCGGGTGCCAGTCGTCTCCGCCACCGGCTCCACCGCCATGGGCCGGCATGTGGGGCCGCGTGTGGCGCAGCGCTTCGGCCGGGCGATCCTCGAACTGGGGGGCAACAATGCCGCCATCGTCTGCCCCTCCGCCGACCTCGACCTGACCCTGCGCGCCGTCGCATTCGCGGCCATGGGCACCGCCGGCCAGCGGTGCACCACCCTGCGCCGGCTGATGGTGCATGAGAGCGTCTATGACGCGCTCCTCCCCCGCCTGAAGTCGGCCTATGCCTCGGTGAGCGTGGGCGATCCCCGCGCGGAGGGGACTTTGGTGGGCCCGCTCATCGATGCCGGCGCGTTCGAGGCCATGCAGGTGGCGCTGGAGGCCGCGCGCGCAGCCGGCGGGATCGTCACTGGCGGGGAGCGGCTGGGGGCCGAGTTCGCGCTTGATGGCTATTATGTCCGCCCCGCGCTGGTGGAAATGCCCGCGCAGACGGACACGGTGGCGGCGGAAACCTTCGCGCCCATCCTCTATGTGCTGCGCTACACCGACCTTGCCGACGCCATCCGCCTCAACAACGAGGTGCCGCAGGGTCTCGCCTCGGCCATCTTCACCACCGACCTGCGGGAGGCGGAGCGTTTCCTCTCGGCGGCAGGTTCGGATTGCGGCATCGCCAATGTAAATATCGGCCCGTCCGGCGCGGAAATTGGGGGGGCCTTCGGGGGCGAGAAGGAGA
>JAYSCE010000183.1:4414-8190 GCA_041915035.1 Xanthobacter sp. | reverse complement strand
CCGACATTCACGATGCGAGTGGGGCCGTCGGCCGGCTTGAGCGCCTGACGCCCTCCATTCCCATCGGTCGGCCGGGCACGGCCGAGGAGGTGGCCGAGGCGGTGCTGTTCCTGCTGTCGGAGGCGGCGAGCTATACCACCGGCGCGGTGCTCAAGATTTCGGGAGGCCGCTGACCCCGCTTGCGGCCGACCCCGCCCGCCCTATGATCCCCTGAATCTCGGGAGGATAGGGGTTGGCGGTCATGGTCCATGCGGTTCAGGTGCATCAGACGGGCGGCCCCGAGGTGCTCAGCTTCGAAGCGGTGGCGGTTCCCCCGCCCGGCCCGGGCCAGGTGCAACTGCGCCACACGGCCATCGGCCTCAATTTCATCGACGTCTATTTTCGTACCGGCCTCTACAAGGCGGCGGGCTTCCCCTTCATCCCCGGCAGCGAAGGCGCTGGCGTCGTGGAGGCGGTGGGGCCGGATGTGACCGATTTCCATCCGGGCGACCGCGTGGCCTACGCCATGGCCATCGGCGCCTATGCAGAGGTGCGCAACATCTCGACCTCGGTCCTTGTGCATCTGCCCGCCGCCATCGACGACCGCACCGCCGCGGCCATGATGCTCAAGGGCATGACGGCGCAGTACCTCGTGCGGCGCACGCACCACATCAAGCCCGGCGACGTGATTCTGGTGCAGGCGGCTGCCGGTGGCGTCGGCCTCATCCTGTGCCAGTGGGCGAAGCACCTCGGCGCCACCGTGATCGGTACCGTGGGGTCCAAGGACAAGGCTGAGCTTGCCCTCGCCAATGGCTGCGACGAGGTGATTCTCTACCGCGAAGAGGACTTCGTTCACCGGGTGAAGGAGATCACCTCCGGCAAACTGTGCGACGTGGTTTATGACGGCATCGGTCAGGCCACCTACCCGGCCTCCCTCGATTGCCTCAAGCCGCTCGGCCTGTTCGTGAGCTTCGGCAATGCCTCCGGCGCGATCCAGAATTTCGACCTGCTGCACTTGTCGGCCAAGGGCTCTCTTTTCGCCACCCGCCCGACTCTGGGCACCTTTGTCGCCAAGCGCGCCGACCTCATCGCCACCGCCAACGATCTGTTCGAGGCGGTTCTGACCGGCGCCGTGAAGATCCCAATCCACCAGACCTATGCGCTAAAGGACGCCCAGAAGGCCCACCGCGACCTCGAAGGCCGCAACACCACGGGGTCGACCTTGCTGCTGCCGTGAGCCTCGTGCCCCTCGCTTATAAGGGGCGAGGGGCCGCCAGGACGCGGCGTCTTCATCATTCCCACAGTCACGCCGTTACAATGGCTTGCGCATCCTGCCCCTCCGCATGATATCTACGGTTCAACAAGGATGGGGCGGGCGCGCTGAACCCGCTCCGCCGTGCTGCGACGGATCGTTCCGGCCATGATGCGCCAATACGAACTCGTCGAGCGCGTTCGACGGTATAATCCCAACACCGACGAGGCGCTGCTCGACCGCGCCTATGTCTACGCCATGAGGGCGCACGGCAGCCAGCTGCGTGCGTCCGGCGATCCCTATTTCTCCCACCCGCTGGAAGTCGCGGCGATCCTCACCGATCTCAAGCTGGACGATGCCACCATCGTCTCGGCCCTGCTGCACGACACCATCGAGGACACCAGCGCCACCAAGGCGGAGATCGAGCGGCTGTTCGGCCAGCAGATCGCGACGCTGGTGGAGGGGCTGACCAAGATCAAGAAGCTCGACCTCGTCTCCAAGCAGGCGAAGCAGGCCGAGAATCTCCGCAAACTCCTGCTCGCCATCGCGGACGACGTGCGGGTGCTCCTCGTCAAGCTTGCCGACCGCCTCCACAACATGCGCACCCTGAAATGGGTGCCGCCGGAGAAGCGGGACCGGGTGGCGCAGGAGACGCTGGACATCTACGCGCCGCTCGCCGCCCGCATGGGCATGCAGGACATGCGCGAGGAACTGGAGGATCTGGCCTTCCGCCAGCTCTCCCCGGAAGCCTATGAGAGCATCACCACCCGCGTCTCGGAACTCCGCCAGGTCAACGGCCCGGTGGTGCAGGAGATCGAGCGGGAGCTGAAGGACGAATTGGCCCGGCGCGGCATCGTCGCCGAGGTCAAGGGGCGGGAGAAGCGACCCTATTCCATCTGGGGCAAGATGGAGCGCAAGGCCATCGGCTTCGAGCAATTGTCGGACCTCTACGGCTTCCGCGTGCTCGTCTCCTCGGTGGAGGACTGCTACCGGGCGCTCGGCGTCGTCCACACCAAATGGGCCATCGTGCCCGGCCGGTTCAAGGACTACATCTCCACCCCCAAGCCCAACGACTACCGTTCGCTCCACACGACGGTGGTCGGCCCGCGTCGCCAGCGGGTCGAGATGCAGATCCGCACCAAGGACATGGAGGAGATCGCCGAATACGGCATCGCCGCCCATGCCCTCTACAAGGACGCCTCGGGCGCGCCGGGGGAGATGCTCTCCCACGAGAGCCGCGCCTACGCCTGGCTGCGCAAGACCATCGAGAACCTGTCGCAGGGACTCTCGCCCGAGGAATTCCTCGAGCACACCAAGCTCGAGCTGTTCCACGATCAGGTGTTCTGCTTCACCCCCAAGGGCCGGCTCATCGCCCTGCCGCGCAAGGCGACGCCCATCGATTTCGCCTATGCGGTGCATACCGACGTGGGCAACACCGCCGTGGGCTGCAAGATTAACGGCTCCATCGCGCCCTTGGTGTCGGAGCTTAAGAACGGCGACGAGGTGGAGATCATCACCTCCAAGGCGCAGACGCCGCCCGGCGCGTGGGAAACCATCGCCGTGACCGGCAAGGCGCGCGCCGCCGTACGCCGTGCCACCCGCGCTGCCGTGCGCGCCCAATATGCCGGCCTCGGCCGCAAGATCGCCGAGCGGGCCTTCACCCGCGTCGGTAAGCCCTTCACCGAGGACGCGGTGGCCAAGGCCACGCCCCGTCTCGCGCGCGCCTCGGCCGAGGACGTGTTCGCCGCCATCGGCCGGGGCGAGATCAAGACCGACGACGTGATCCGCGCCGTCTACCCCGACTGGGTGCCGCCCCGCCCCGAGGAGCGGGCCGAGCGCGCGGCCAGCGGCGAAGGCTGGTTCGAGCTGAAGCGCGGCCACAACCTCAAGTTCAAGATTCCCGAGGGCGCCAAGGCGGAGCGGCTCGACGCCATCCCCATCCGTGGCATCAATGGCGACCTGCCGGTGCGGTTCGCTCCGGATGGCGGCGCCGTTCCGGGGGATCGCATCGTCGGCATCCTCACGCCCGGCGAGGGCATCACCATCTATCCCATCCAATCGGCCTCTCTGCAGGGCTTCGAGGATGCGCCCGAGCGCTGGCTTGACGTGCGGTGGGACGTGGACGAACTGTCCGAAGGGCGCTTCCCCGCCCGGATCGTCGTGACCGCCCGCAACGAGCCCGGCTCGCTGGCGCAGATCGCCGGCGCCATCGGCGACCGGGGCGGCAATATCGACGGGCTGCAGATGCACGCCCGCTCGGCAGATTTCCACGAGATGGTGATCGACGTGGAGGTGTTCGACCTCAGGCACCTCAACGCCATCATCGCCGACCTCAAGGCCCGCGAGGTGGTCTCGCAGGTGGAGCGCGTGAACGGCTGACGCCGGCGCGGACGGGAGCAAGCGAAATGGCGGTGCTGAAGCCGGTGCGGCTCGGGGTGAACGTCGACCACGTGGCGACCGTGCGCAATGCGCGTGGCGGTCTTCTCCCGGACCCGGTGCGCGCCGCAGCCCTCGCCGCCGCGGCAGGGGCCGATGGGGTGGGTTT
>JAYSCE010000183.1:2279-4404 GCA_041915035.1 Xanthobacter sp. | reverse complement strand
GATGGAATCACCGCGCATCTGCGCGAGGACCGGCGTCATATCCGCGACGCCGACATGGTGCGGCTGAAGGCCGAGATCGACCTGCCGCTCAATTTCGAGATGGCTGCCACGGAGGAGATGGTCGGCATCGCCATCTCCGTCCGCCCCAATGCCTGCTGCCTCGTCCCGGAGCGGCGGGAGGAGCGCACCACCGAGGGCGGGCTCGATGCGGCGGGGCTCTCGGTTGAACTCGGACCGCGCATCGCCCGGCTGAAGGCGGCGGGCATCCGCGTCTCGCTCTTCATCGCGGCGGAGGAAAAGCAGATCGCAGCGGCGGCGGCGCTCGGCGCGGACATCGTGGAACTGCACACCGGCGGCTGGTGTGACGCGGTGGCGGAAGGCCGCACGGCGGAGGCCGAAGCGGAATTCGCGCGGCTGGAGGCGGGCGCCGGGCAGGCCCATGGGCTCGGGCTGGAAGTCCATGCCGGCCACGGGCTCGACTATGCGACGGCGGAGCGCATCGCCGCGTTTCCCGAGATCGTCGAGCTGAACATCGGCCATTTTCTCATCGGCGAGGCCATCTTCGTCGGGCTGGAAGCGGCCATCCGCGCCATGCGGGCGGCCATCGCTGCCGGGCGTGCGGCGGCAGCGGGCGAGGCGGCATGATCCTCGGCATCGGCTCCGACTTCTCCGACGCGCGCCGCATCGCAAGATCCATCGAGCGGTTCGGCGACCGGTTCCTGAACCGCGTCTTCACCCCCGTCGAGCGGGCGAAGGCGGACCGGCGCAAGCTGAGGGCTGAGACCTATGCCAAGCGGTTCGCGGCCAAGGAGGCCTGCGCCAAGGCGCTCGGCACCGGGCTGAGCCGGGGTGTGTTCTGGCGGGACATGGGGGTCGTCAACCTGCCCTCGGGCCAGCCGACGCTGGTGCTGACCGGCGGCGCAGCGCGGCGGCTCGCCCAGATGGTGCCGGAGGGGTATGAGCCGCATATCCACCTCTCCCTCACCGACGAGGGACCGCTCACCGCCGCCTACGTCATCATATCGGCGGTGCCCCGCTCCGGTGCCTGACGCTGGAGGAGGTAGAGAGCGTGCGTTGCCGGGAGGCCGGGAAGCCTCTATAGGGGCGGTCTTGCCTGTCGAGGCTGGCGCGCATCTGCCGGTATCTCCTCAGTTTCGGCGCAGTTTGTCGTACCCTGCGCCTCATTTGGGAAACCTTGGACACCCGATGACCGCGACCAGCGAATCCAAGAAGGACGGCGGCTTTCTCGAAACCGTCCGGGTGATCGTCCATGCGCTGCTGATCGCGCTGGTGATCCGGACCTTCCTCTTCCAGCCGTTCAACATCCCCTCCGGGTCGATGAAGGACACGCTGCTGATCGGGGACTACCTGTTCGTCTCCAAGTACAGCTACGGCTATTCCCACTTCTCGATTCCCTTCTCGCCCAACCTGTTCTCCGGCCGCATCCTCGGCTCCGAGCCGACGCGGGGCGACGTGGTGGTGTTCAAGCTGCCCAAGGACAACGAGACCGACTACATCAAGCGCGTGGTCGGCATGCCCGGCGACAAGATCCAGATGATTGGCGGCCTGTTGCACATCAACGGCGTGCCGGTGAAGCGCGAGCGCCTGTCGGACGTGAGCGAGGACGATGGCTCGGGCCGCAAGGTGCCGGTGAAGCGCTGGCGCGAGACGTTGCCCAACGGCGTCTCCTACGAGACGCTGGACCTCGTGGATAATGGCTTCTACGACAACACGCCCGTCTATGAGGTGCCGCTCGGGCATTTCTTCATGATGGGCGACAACCGGGACAATTCCGCCGACAGCCGGGTGCTGAGCCAGGTGGGCTATGTCCCGTTCGAGAATCTCATCGGCAAGGCACAGCTGATCTTCTTCTCGATCGACGAGGGCGCGAGCGCGTGGCAGGTTTGGACATGGCCTTGGACGGTGCGATGGGATCGGCTGTTCACACGGGTACATTGAACGGGGCGGGGCGCGACCTCGCGCATCTCGAGGAGCGGATCGGCTACCGCTTCCGCGATCGCTCCATCCTTGAGCTGGCCCTGTCCCACATCAGCGCCGTGAAGGGCGAGGCGCCGCGCCTCGTCCATCGGCTCGACCGCGACACCAGCGGCGTCTTCGTGATCGC
>JAYSCE010000183.1:0-2269 GCA_041915035.1 Xanthobacter sp. | reverse complement strand
CCTTCGCTCCTACCAGCGGGTTGAGTTTCTGGGCGACCATGTGCTCGGCTCCGTGGTCTCGCACATGCTCTATCTGGCGTTCCCGGAAGGCGAGGAGGGGGAGTTGTCCCGCCGCCTCGCCGAGCTGGTGCGCGAGGAAGCCTGCGCGGAAGTCGCGGAGGACATGGACCTCGGCCCCTTCATCCGCCTCGGCCCCGGCGAAAGCCAGTCCGGCGCGCACAAGCGCCGCGCCATCCTTGCCGACGTGGCCGAAGGTGTAGTGGCGGCGGTGTTCCTCGATGGCGGCTATGAGGCCGCCCACGCGCTGGTGGAGCGCTTCTGGCGTCCCCGGCTGGAGGCCCCGCGCCGGCCGCTGCGCGACGCCAAGACCGTGCTGCAGGAATGGGCGCAGGCCCGCGGTCTGCCGCCGCCCGCCTATCGCGAGGTGATGCGCTCCGGCCCGGACCACGCCCCCCGCTTCACCGTGGCGGTGGATCTGCCGGGCCTCGCCTCGGCGCAGGCGGATGGCGCCTCCAAGCAGAATGCACAGAAGGCGGCCGCTGCCGCCTTCCTCGTCCGCGAGGGCGTTTGGGAGAAGGACGAGGCCTGATGGCACCGAGGAAGAAGGCGGGTGCCGACACGGCTGCCCCGGATCAGAAACCTGCCGCTGCGGAAGAGGAAGCTCTCGTCGACGCTGGGGCGGCGGAAAGCATGGCCTATGAGGACATCGCGGAAGAGGATCTCGCCGACGATGATCTCCCCGAGGACGATCTCGCGGAAGATGAAGACGACGAGGACGACGATTTCGACGACGAACTGGATCGCGTCGAACGCGCTCCCCTGACGCCGCTCGAAGGCCCGACCCGCTGCGGCTTCGTCGCCTTGCTCGGCGCGCCCAATGCCGGCAAGTCCACTCTGACCAACCAATTGGTGGGCACCAAGGTCTCCATCGTCTCGCACAAGGTGCAGACGACGCGCGCCATCGTGCGCGGCATCGCGATGGACGGCGCGGCGCAGATTGTCCTTGTGGACACTCCCGGCATCTTCGCGCCCAAGCGCCGGCTGGAGCGGGCGATGGTGTCGAGTGCTTGGACCCATGCCGCCGATGCCGACGTGATTGCGCTGCTGGTGGATGCCAACCGAGGCCTGGATGAAGACATCGAAGCGCTGCTCGGCAAGCTCAAGGACATCCGCAAGCCGCGCGCACTGATCCTCAACAAGATCGACCTCATTCGCCGCGACAGCCTTCTGGCGCTGGCCGCCGCGATTACGGAACAGACTCCGTTCGACCGGGTGTTCATGGTCTCCGCGCTCACCGGCGACGGAGTGGAGGACGTGCGGCGCTGGTTCGCCGAGACTGTGCCGGAAGGTCCCTGGCTCTATCCGGAAGATCAGGTGTCGGATGCGCCCATGCGCATGCTCGCGGCCGAGATCACCCGCGAAAAGATGTTCCTGCGCCTGCACGACGAACTGCCCTACCGCTCCACGGTGGAAACCGAGAGCTGGAAGGAATTGCGCAACGGCTCCGTGCGCATTGAGCAGACGATCTTCGTGGAGCGCGAAAGCCAGCGCAAAATCGTGCTCGGCAAGGGCGGCAATACCATCAAGACCATCTCCTCCGAATCCCGGAAGGAGATTTCGGAGATCATCGAGCAGCCCGTGCATCTCTTCCTGTTCGTGAAGGTGCGCGAGAGCTGGGCGGACGACCCGGAGCGCTACCGCGAGATGGGGCTGGAGTTCCCCAAAGGCGGCTGAACGCGCGGCTGAGCACGTCGCCGAGCGTTTGCGATAACGCAAGGCTGCATTGTGATCTTACGGCTGGATGCGGGCATCCATGCACGGCATAACCGATGGCGAACCCAACGGGGAGACGTGTCATGTCGAAACCAGTCGTCGCGATCGTGTATCACTCGGGCTACGGCCACACCAAGGTCGTGGCTGAATCCGTGCTCGCCGGCATCAAGGAAGTCGATGCCGTGGAAGGCGTCCTCGTCTCCGTGGACGAAGTGGACGACAAGTGGGACGTGCTGGACGGCGCAGCCGCCATCATCTTCGGCGCACCGATCTACATGGGCAACGTGTCCGCGGCCTTCCAGGCGTTCGCCGAGAAGTCCTCCAAGCGCTGGTTCGAGATGAAGTGGAAGGACAAGCTGGCCGCCGGCTTCGTCAATTCCGGCGCGCAGAACGGTGACAAGCACCAGGGCATCCATGCGATGTTCGGCCTGTCCCAGCAGCACGGCATGGTGTGGGTGGGCCTCGGCCTCCATCCCGGCAACAACAATTCCAAGGG
>JAYSCE010000182.1:248-8219 GCA_041915035.1 Xanthobacter sp. | reverse complement strand
GAACTCCTCGACCTCATCGTCGGAAAAGGCGTTTTGCAGGGAGAGCATGGGCACGCCATGCACCACCTTGCCGAATTTCTCGGACGGCGCCGCGCCCACCTTTGCCGAAAGGCTGTCCTCGCCCACGAGGCCGGGGAAACGTGCTTCGATGGCCTCGTAGCGGCGGCGCAGGGCGTCATATTCCGCATCGGAGACGACCGGCGCGTCCTCCCGGTAATAGGCTGCGTCATGGCCCCGGATCTCCTCGGCGAGGGCCGCGTGCTCGGCGGCGGCGTCGGAGGGGGAGAGATCCTCCACCTTGAGGGAGCGCAGGGGCAGGGCGGGCTTGGTCATCGTCGGCAGTTCCCGGAAGGCGTCCGCCGGCGCCGGCGGGGGCCTGAGCTATATCCCCTTCGTGTCGTTCCGGATCAATGTCGCGTTCCTGAAAAATGTCTAAGGTACGCCCGACAGCCGAATCGTCCTGGGGGGAGAATATGGTCAGGGTGTCCCGATATTCGCGCCGGCTCGCGGCGCTGGCTGCGGCCACGTTCCTCGGCGCGGCAACGCCCGCTCTGGCCCAGTTCGCCCCGGACCCGTCTGCGGATCCCGCGCTGGTGGCGCGGGGCGAGTATGTCGCTAAGGCAGCCGACTGCATGCCCTGCCACACGGGCGACAAGTCCAAGCCCTTCGCCGGCGGCCTTGCGCTGAACACGCCCTTCGGGGCGATCTACTCGCCCAACATCACCTCCGACCGCACCACCGGCATCGGCCTTTGGACTTACGACCAGTTCGTGAACGCGGTGCGCAACGGCATCCGCAAGGACGGCGCCTATCTCTACCCGGCCATGCCGTTCGACGCGTACACCGAGATCACCGACGACGACATGAAGGCGCTGTGGGCCTATGTCCGCGCCATTCCGCCGGTCCCCAATACTCCGCCGGCCAACCAGCTCGAATTCCCGTTCAACATCCGTCTCGGGATGCTGGCGTGGCGCGAATTGTTCTTCGACCAGGGCCGCTTCCATCCGACGGCCGGCAAGAGCGACGAGTGGAACCGCGGCGCCTATCTCGTCAACGCCCTCGGCCATTGCGGCGACTGCCACACCCCGCGCAACCTGATGGGCGCGACCAAGGCCAAGGCCGCCTTCCTTGGCGCCAACATCGACGGCTTCTGGGCGCCGGACATCGATACCGCGTCCCTCAAGAAGACCTGGACGCCGGAGACCCTCGCCACCTTCTTCGCCACCGGCTCCGCGCCGGGCAAGACCTCGGTGTTCGGCCCCATGGCCGAGGTGATCCATGATTCGGTGAGCAAGCTCACGGCGCAGGACCGGGCCGCGCTCGTCACCTATCTGTTCGATGCGCCGGCTCCGGCCGACAAGCCGTCGGTGCAGAAGGCCTCGCCGCTCTCTCCCGATGTCTATGCGCGGGCGTCCAAGCTCTACATCGACAATTGCGCCGTCTGCCACATGGACAAGGGCGTGGGCCGCGGTGACAGCGTGCCGGCGCTCAGCGGCAACCCGGCCGTGATCGCGGCCGAGCCTTACAACATCCTCATGGCCGTGCTCGGCGGCCTGCCGGCCGGTGGCACATACGGCGCCATGCCCTCCTTCGCCGGGCGGCTGAACGACCAGCAGGTCGCCGACCTCGCCAACTACGTTCGCACTTCGTGGGGCAATGCGGCCGCGCCGAACGTGAACGCCTCCATGGTCGCGGCATGGCGCGCCGCCGCCAACGCGCCGGACTACGGCACCCAGGCGGCGTCGGCCTTCACCTGCCCGGACGTGGGCGGCGCGCCCGGCTCGGATGGACCGGATGCGAAGGCGGTCGCGGCGCTCTCCGCCATGATGGCGGGCGGCCAGCGTTCCATTCCCATGATGGTCGACGCCTACAAGGCCGCCTCCGGCTCGTCCGGCTCGGGCACGATCGTGGACGCCCTCACGGCCGCCTATTGCCCGGTGGTTGCCAAGAGCAACGCGCCCGACTGGCAGAAGACGGCCGAGCTGCGCCGCTTCACCCTCCAGGCGGCCATGGAAGTTTCGCGCCGCACCGTCACCGGCCCGGTGGACAGCCAGTCCATCGCCTGGGCGCTGCCGGTCGGTCCCGGCCTCGTGCTGAAGGAGCCGGCGAGCCTCGCCGACAAGCTCGCCTGCCCGGCCGATGACGGCAAGGCGGTGCCGGCGGATCTCTCGTCCGCCGCGGCCAAGCTGCTGACCGGCGTCACGCCGCCCATGCAGGGCGCGGCCATCGCCTCGGCGGCGACCTCGCTCTACCAGCAGAACCCGAAGGCGCGGCCGTCAGATGTCGCCAATGCGCTCATCGCCTCCTATTGCCGGATCGTGGCGCAGGTGAAGAGCTCGGTGGCGGAGCAGAACGCGCTCCTCAACCAGTTCGCCGGCCAGGCGGTGCAGACGCTCCAGCTTCTGCCGCCGCGCAAGACGGTGGTGGATGCGGCCCCGGCTGCGTCGGCTCCGGCTGCCGCTCCCGCTCCTGCGGCTCCTGCCGCTCCGGCGACCAAGAAGTGAGGTTAGGCCCCGGCACGTCCGGGGCTTTCCACACCTCCGCCGGCCGGAGCCTGCCGGCCCGGAGTCGTCCGAACAGAGGACGGTCAGAGCAGGGGACGAGAGCTTCAGGGTCCGTTAACCCTGTTTCATGTGAAACGGCCGCTCCGGAAACCGGGGCGGCCGTTCGTTTTTGTGCGGAAACAATCGGATCGTCGGCGCGCGGCGCCTGCGGCCTCAGTCGTGGCTCTGGAGGCCGTCGTGGACCTCGAACACCACGTTGCCCTGCCGCCACGCGAACGGAGCGCTGGGATCCTGCACCTTGATCTCGCTCTGGGGAATGAGCTTATCGCAAAGCATCACCAGGATGTCCTCGAGCGGGGCGCTGGTGTCATTCTCTTCAGTCATGCGGTCGATGGAGATTTCGCCGCCTTCCACGCCATCGTCTTCGATATGGACGATGAAGATTTCTTCGTGGCCGTGAATGCCGTGGGCGGTGACGCGGAATGTTTCTCCCTGATACTCAAATTCCCGGACCATTGTTCATTCTCACTGTTGTCATTGAAAAAAATACGCTGGGACGCAACGGTACTGACGGGGAGACCCCAAAAAACGGCGAAATCTAGAATCGTGACTATGGATTGGTCAAGACCTGATCCGCCAGGGTCAAATCGCTTAAAAATTAAGCAAATGAGCGCTGCCCGTTATCGCGCCGCTGTCTCGCGGGCCCGCGCCACCAGTTGCTCCGCCGTGGGCAGGATGCCGGCGACGATGCGGTCCACGCCCTCGGGGGTGGGATGGAGTCCATCCGGCAGGTTCAGCGTGCGATCGCCGGCGATGCCTTCGAGGAAGAAGGGATAGAGCAGCACACCTTCGGCGGCGGCGATGTCCGGGAAGATCTGGTCGAACGCCTCCCGGTAGGGCCGGCCCATGTTGGGCGCCGCCTTCATGCCCGCGAGCAACACGGTGATCCCGCGCTTGCGCAGCCGCTGGACGATCTCGGTGAGCGCCTTGCGCGTCACCGCCGGATCGAGCCCGCGCAGCATGTCGTTGGCGCCCAGTTCCACGATCACCGCGTCCGTGCCCTGCGGCACCGACCAGTCGAGGCGCGCGAGGCCCTGGCTCGCCGTCTCTCCGGAGACACCGGCATTCTCCACCTTTACGTCCAGCCCCTTGGCCCTCAACGCGGCTTCGAGCCGGGCGGGGAAGGCGGCGGTGCGCGGAATGCCGTAACCGGCGGTCAGGCTGTCGCCGAGGGCGACGATGCGCAGCGGCGCCGCCTCAGCCCCTGACGCGAACGTGAAGAGGAGGAAAGCGGCGATCAGCCCCGCCAGCGCCTTAAATGCCGGTTCCCATGGAGCAACCGGCAGGTACCGCCTTCTTCCCTGCCCCACCCGACGCAGCTCCGGACGCACGGCAAATCCTGGCATGGACGATCTTTCCTCTCCGCTTCGCACCATCGCGCTGAAGCATGTGGACCTTTCCCTCGGTACGGGGGCGGCCCGGGTTCATGTCCTGAAGGACATCTCTGTCGAGATCGGGGCAGGCGAGGCGGTGGGCCTCGTCGGGCCATCGGGGTCCGGCAAATCGACGCTGCTCATGGTCATGGCGGGGCTGGAGCGGGTGGATTCGGGGCAGGTGAGCGTCGCCGGCACGGATATCACGCGCCTCGGCGAGGATCCGCTGGCGCGCTTCCGTGGCCGGCATGTGGGCATCGTCTTCCAGTCCTTCCACCTCATCCCCACGATGACCGCCCTCGAAAACGTGGCGGTGCCGCTGGAACTCGCCGGCCGCGCCGACGCCTTCGACCGCGCCCGGCAGGAACTCGCCAATGTGGGCCTCGCCGAGCGGGCGCAGCATTATCCGGGCCAGCTCTCCGGCGGCGAGCAGCAGCGTGTGGCGCTGGCTCGCGCCCTCGCCCCGGAACCGCCCATCCTCGTCGCCGACGAGCCCACCGGCAATCTGGACGAGGCCACCGGCCGGCAGGTCATGGACCTCATCTTCTCCGTCCACCGCGCGCGCGGCACGACGCTGGTGCTCGTCACCCACGATGCGGCGCTGGCCCGCCGCTGCAGCCGGGTGGTGCGCCTGCGTTCGGGGGTGATCGAGGAGGACAGCAAGTCCGGTCTCGAGGTCGCCGCCCGATGAGCCTCGCCTCTCCGCGGCTTCCCGTGCCGCTCCGGCTCGCCCTGCGTGAACTGCGCGGCGCGCGGAGGGGCTTCGGCATCTTCCTCGGCTGCCTCGTGCTGGGCGTCACGGCCATCGCCGGCATCGGCTCCTTCGCGGGCGCCCTCACCCAGGGGCTGGAGCGCGAGGGCCGCGCCATCCTCGGCGGCGATGCCGGCTTCAGTGTCGTCCAGCGCGAGATGACCGCCGAGGAACGCGCCAGCCTCGACCGGCACGGCACCCTCGGCCGCGTTGCCCTGCTGCGGGCCATGGCTCGGACCGAGGCGGGCGATGCCTCCCTGGCCGAGCTGAAGGCGGTGGATGGCACCTATCCCCTCGTCGGAACGGTGGGGCTCGATCCCCCCATGCCCGTCGCGGATGCCTTGAAGGAAAAGAACGGCGTTCTCGGCGCTGTCGCCGATCCGGTGCTGCTCGGTAGGCTCGGGGTGAAGACCGGAGACCGCATCCGGGTCGGCGACGCCACGCTCGAAATCCGCGCCGCGCTGACCAGCGAGCCGGACAAGCTCTCCTCCGGCGTCGGCCTCGGCGCCCGCCTCCTCGTCTCGCAGGCGGCGCTGCCCGCCACCGGGCTCATCCAGCCCGGCAGTCTCGTGCGCTGGAGCTATCGCCTGTTGCTGGATGACCCTTCGCCGCAGAATCTCAAGGCGGTGATGGAAGAGGTGCGCGAGCCCATGGGCCGCGCCGGCTTCGAGGTGCGCACCCGCGAGGGCGCGACACCCCAGCTCGCCCGCAATGTGGGGCGCATCAGCCAATTCCTCACCCTCGTCGCGCTCACCGCGCTGCTGGTGGGCGGGGTGGGCGTCGCCAATGCGGTGTCGAGCCATCTCGCCGGCAAGTTGGAGGTGATAGCGACTCTGAAGGCGGTGGGCGCGACCCGCCGCGACGTGTTCCTCACCTATGGGGCGGAGATCGGCTTCATCGCCGCCTTCGGCATCGTGATCGGCCTGATGCTGGGCGCGGCGCTGCCCTTCGTCGCCACTGCCGCCATCGGCGCGCTGGTCCCGTTCCCGCTGGAGCCGCAGATCGACTGGCCGGCGCTGGGGCGGGCGGCGCTCTACGGGCTGCTGGTGGCCGCCGTGTTCTCGGTGATCCCTCTGGCGCGGGCCCAGGAGGCCCGGGTCTCCGCCCTGTTCCGGGATGCCGTCGGCGAGACCCGGCGTCGCATCGCGCTGCCCTATCTGTTGCTCATCGGGGGCCTCGGAGCGGCGCTGGTGGCGCTCGCGCTCCTGACGTCGGACGACAAAAGGGCGGCCGCCGTCTTCCTCGCGGCGGCGGCGGGCGTATTCGTGCTGCTGCGGCTGGTGGCGTCCGGCCTGATGGCCCTCGCCCGGCGGGCTCCCCGGCCGCGCGGTGCGGCGGCCCGGCTCGCGCTCGGCAACATCCACCGGCCCGGCGCGCTCACGCCTTCGGTGGTGCTCTCGCTGGGGCTGGGCCTGTCCTTGCTGGTGGGCGTTTCGCTGGTGGACGCGAGCCTGAACCGCGAGCTGAACGGCCCGGTGCGCGAGAACGCGCCGAGCTTCTTCTTCGTGGATGTGCCCAACAGCGAAGAGCCCGAGTTTCGAGCCTTCCTCGCCGAGCTGGCGCCGGGGGCGGTGGTGAAGTCGGTGCCCATGCTGCGGGGCCGGATCACCCAGGTGAAAGACATTCCCGCCGAGGAGGTGAAGCCGCGCCCCGACGCCGCCTGGGTGCTGCAGAGCGACCGCGGCATCTCCTCCTCCGCCACGGTTCCGGACGGCTCCACCGTGGTCGCCGGGAAGTGGTGGACCGGGGAGGAGACCGAGCCTCTCGTCTCCTTCGACAGCGAACTCGCTGCCGGCCTTGGTCTCAAGCTCGGCGACACGGTGACGGTGAGTGTGCTGGGCCGCAGCGTCACCGCCCGTATCGCCAACCTCCGACAAGTGAAGTGGGAACGGCTCGGCATCAACTTCGTCATGGTGTTCTCGCCCGCAACGTTCGCCGGCGCGCCCTATACGGTGCTCGCCACCCTCGCTTTTCCCGATGGTGGCGACACGGCACGGGAGATCGCGCTGTTGAAAGCCATGGCGGCGCGCTTCCCCGCCATCACCACGGTGCGGGTGAAGGAGACGCTGGAGGAGGCGCAGAAGATGCTGGACAACCTCTCCCTCGGCATCCGTGCGGCGAGCCTCGTCACCCTCATCACCTCGGTCCTGGTGCTGGCCGGGGCCCTCGCCGCCGGTCGCGAGCGGCGCATCTATGATGCGGTGATCCTCAAGACGCTGGGCGCCACCCGCGGCCGGCTGACCCTCGCCTATGGCCTCGAATACGCCGGGCTCGGCCTTGCCGCTGCCGTGGTTGCCGCTGCGGCGGGCACGGCGGCGGCCTGGGGCGTGGTGACGCAGGTGATGGACATCCCGTTCACCTTCGCGCCGCTGGCGGCCTTCGGCGCGATGGCGGCCGCGCTTGCGGTCACGCTGGTGGTCGGGCTTCTCGGCACGTTGCGCGCCCTCTCGACACCGCCCGCGCAGGTTTTGCGGCACCTTTAGGCAAGTATTTGTGAACGCGATATTCTTTGTCGGCTCCACGAAATCTTTACCGGCGTCGGGGGAGGAGTGCTACCAAATTGGACCCCGCCGACGCCCAATCGAATCGGCGTGGAGCCGGATGCGCGCCCCCGCCTTCGGTACGTCCCGGACAGACCGGCCGGCACCCCGCCGGACCGCACAGGGAGCAAAAGACATGCGCTCTTTCCGTCAGTTCGCCCTCGCCTCGGCGATGGCCGTCGCCCTCGGCACGGTCTTCGCGGGCGGCATCGCTTCCGCCCAGCCGGCGCCCGCCGCTCCCGCCGACGCCGCGCCCTACACGGCTGAGGACGCCGCGGCCGTGCTGGATGCCCGCCTCGCCGCGCTCAAGACCGTGCTGCGCCTGACCCCGGATCAGGAGAAGCTCTGGCCGCCGGTGGAAGCCTCCATCCGCGACGCGGTGAAGGGCGCCATCGAGCGCCGCGAGAAGCGGCTCGCCGCCCCGCCGCCGGCCACCGTGCTGGACGTGCTCGGCAACGTGGCTGCCGCCGAGCAGGCCCGGGGCAAGGCGCTCGCCAACTTCGTCGAGGCGGCGAAGCCCTTCGTCGCCGCTCTCACCCCGGCCCAGCGCAACCGCATCCCCACCTTCCTCGGGGTGCATGACAACGGCCAGCAGCCCAACACCTCCGAGCTGTGGATCTTCGAGGAGGAGGAGTGATGCGCGCGCTGACCCTGCTCGCTCTCGCGGCTCCGGCACTGGGCGCGCTCGCCACGCCGGCCGCCGCCTTCCCGCTGCCGCAGGCGCCCCAGGTGGCGACGGTCCA
>JAYSCE010000182.1:0-238 GCA_041915035.1 Xanthobacter sp. | reverse complement strand
TGGGGCGGTTGCCGCCCCAACGGCGCGGTCTATGTGGCGCCGCGGCCGGTCGTCGTCGCCCCCGGCCCGGTGGTGGTGGCGCCCGTGCGTCACTGCTGGTGGCGTGCCGGCCCCTACGGCTCGGTCCGCGTCTGCAACTGAGGCGCCGCTGAAGCGTTTGCAGGGTGGCGACCTGATCGCCGCCCTGCCTCTTGCGTCAGAAAACGGCGGCGGTCGTGCCGCCTCGCTCTCGGCAACA
>JAYSCE010000181.1:0-8236 GCA_041915035.1 Xanthobacter sp. | reverse complement strand
ATGCCGCGACCATGGGCCCGCTCGGCATTCGCGGCCTCACCTACCTGTTCGATTCCCTTATCCTGTTTCTGGCAGCTGTCATTCTGGTGGTGCTCTCCGGCGCCGTCATCGCTTCCATCGTCGCCCTGTTGCGAAATGGCAGCGCGTCGACATTGGTTGGTGTCGTTGGCGTGGTTGCCATCTGGCTTGTCGGGATCGGTGTCGTCACCCGGCTGAGCCTCAGGCTGCCGTCCCGGTCGATCGGGCAGCCGATGCCATGGAACGACGTCTGGCGTCTGGGGCGCGGAAATACCCTGCGGCTCGTCGGCGGCACATTGCTCCTCTCGCTCGCCATGCTGGCGGCCGTCATTGTCGTGGTGCTGCCCGTGCAGTTGCTCTTCGGCTCGTTCTCGGCGACGGACATGCACGTCGTATCGCAGACGAAATCCACGCCCCTTGGGCCGCTTCACCTGGAAATGCGGTCGTTCGAGACGCCCGGCATGCCGTTCATCCCGGCCCTCATCAACGGCCTCCTCTCCGGCATCATGTCTGTCATTGGCGCGATCGCTCTCGCCTCATACGTTTCTCTCGCCTTCGCGTATCTCCGCCAGGTCTCCGAGGACGAGCAGGAGGCGCCGCCGCCGGCTCCGCGCGTGGAGCCGGTCCTCTAGGCTCCGCGCCCACCTGTCGCAGCCAGCGGGCAATGTGCTAGGGAGGACACGCGCCCCCATATGAGGGGTAACGTCCTGTCCTGCTTCTGAGAGCCCTCGCCATGTCCACCGCCTCCGCCCTTCGCACCGATGCCGCCGCCATTGCGGGCCGGCCTGTGCCGCCGGCGGAGCTGGAGGCAGTGATGCTGGCCATGGGCAAGCGCGCCCGCGCCGCCGCCCGCAGCCTCGCCCTCGCGGCGCCCGAGGTGAAGACGCAGGCACTCAAGGCCGCAGCCACCGCCATCCGTGAAGCGGCCGGCGATATCCTCGCCGCCAATGCCATCGACGTCGCCAAGGCGAAGGCCGATGGCATGACCGGCTCTTTCCTCGACCGGCTGACCCTCACCTCCGCGCGGGTGGAGGCCATGGCCGCGGGCGTGGAGCAGGTGGCGGAACTGGCCGATCCCATCGGCCTCGTCACCGAGCGCTGGACCCGTCCCAATGGTCTCATCATCGAGCGCGTGCGCACGCCGCTCGGCGTCATCGGCGTCATCTACGAGAGCCGGCCCAACGTGACGGCGGACGCCGCGGCTTTGTGCCTGCGCGCCGGCAATGCGGTGATCCTGCGCGGCGGCTCGGACAGCCTGAATTCCTCCGGCGCCATCCATCGCGCCTTCGTCTCCGGCCTCACTTCAGCCGGTCTACCCGAGGATGCGGTGCAGTTCGTGAGCGTGCCGGACCGCGCGGCGGTGGGCCACATGCTGGCCGGGCTCGGCAACACCGTGGATGTGATCGTGCCCCGTGGCGGTAAGAGCCTCGTCGCGCGGGTGCAGAGCGACGCGCGGGTGCCGGTCTTCGCCCATCTCGACGGCATCAACCACGTCTATGTGGACAGGGCCGCCGACCTCGACATGGCGAAGACCGTGGTGCTGAACGCCAAGATGCGCCGCACCGGCGTCTGCGGCGCCGCCGAGACGCTCCTCGTCGACCGGGCGGTGGCCGGGACCCATCTCAAGCCGCTGGTGGAGATGCTGATCGACGCCGGCTGCGAAATCCGCGGCGATGCGGACGTGCAGGAGGTAGATGCGCGCGTGAAGCCGGCGATCCCTGAGGATTGGGACACGGAATATCTCGACGCCATCATCGCCGCGAAGGTGGTGGACGGGGTGGATGACGCCATCGCCCATATCGAAGCGCACGGCTCCCACCACACCGATTCCATCGTCACCGAGGATGCGGCGGCCGCCGATCGCTTCCTCGCCGAGGTGGACAGCGCCATCGTGCTGCACAATGCCTCGACCCAGTTCGCCGATGGCGGCGAGTTCGGCTTCGGCGCGGAGATCGGCATCGCCACCGGGCGGATGCACGCGCGCGGGCCGGTGGGTGCCGAGCAGCTCACCTCCTTCAAGTACCGCATCCACGGGTCGGGACAGACCCGCCCGTGACATCCTCCGGCCCCGTCGTGGAGCCCGTGACGCCGCGTGCCGCGCGGCGACTGCCCTTCGTCACGCCGGGGCTCCGCGTCGGGCTGTTCGGCGGCAGCTTCAATCCCGCCCATGACGCGCACCGCGCGGCGAGCCTCCTTGCCCTGCGCCGCCTCGGCCTCGACCGGGTGTGGTGGCTGGTGACGCCGGGCAACCCCCTGAAGGACAACCGCGCCTTGCCGCCGCTGGAGGAGCGCATTGCCATCGCCCGCACGGTGGCGCGCCACCCGCGCATCGATGTGACCGGCTTCGAGGCGGGCATCGGCACCCGCTACACCTACG
The DNA here is from genome assembly GCA_041915035.1 of Xanthobacter sp. Lineage (GTDB taxonomy): Bacteria > Pseudomonadota > Alphaproteobacteria > Rhizobiales > Xanthobacteraceae > Xanthobacter. The sequence goes on along the minus strand of JAYSCE010000181.1, from coordinate 5,841 downwards.
AGACGCTGGCCTATCTGGTGCGGCGGCTGCCGGGCGTGCGCTTCGTCTGGATCATGGGGGCGGACAATCTCGCCCATTTCGACCGCTGGCAGCACTGGCGCGGCATCGCCGAGCTCGTGCCCATCGCGGTGGTCGACCGCATGGGCCAGAGCTTGGCTGCGACAGCCTCTCCTGCCGCGCAGGCGCTGGCGCGCTATCGTCTCGGCGAGCAGGAGGCGCGCCTCCTGGCAGACTGCGTGCCGCCCGCCTGGGTGTTCCTCCACGGGCTTAAATCCCCATTGTCCTCAACGGGAATCCGGGCCGCCCGCGCGGCTCGGTAAGGGCGCCGGATCGGGCCCGTCTGCCACACGTCTTGAAAATTCATTGATTTGCAGGCATTCTGAAGGGGTGCGACGGTTTGGACCGTCGCCTTGAGCGAGAGGATTTGGACCCCTGTCCACGACGGCACTTCTGGCGGCCGCTGAGATGACACCGCCCGCCACGGTTTCAGACGCCAAGGTTTCCGAGGCGCTTCCCGACGCTGCGGAAATCCTCGCCCTCGTCCAAGCCCGGCTGGAAGACGACAAGTCCGAGGACATCGTCTCCATCGACCTGCGCGGCAAGACCTCCATCGCCGACTACATGGTGATCGCTTCCGGCCGCTCGCAGCGGCACGTGGGCGCCATTGCCGAGCACCTCATCGAGGCGCTCAAGGCGGTGGGGATCAAGCACGTTCGGGTGGAAGGCCAGCCGGCCTGCGACTGGGTGCTCATCGACGCGAACGACGTGATCGTCCACGTTTTCCAGCCCGAGGTCCGCAGCTTCTACAACATCGAGAAGATGTGGGCCGGGACGCCCCGCTCCTGATGCGGTTTTCCGTTCAGGCGGGCCTGTGACGACGTGCGCCTCGTCCTCGCCTGTGTCGGCCGGCTGAAAGCCGGCGCCGAGCGGGACCTCGTGGCCCGCTACGTGGATCGCATCCGCCCCGCCGGCCGGCCCCTGGGCCTCGGGCCGTGCGACATGATCGAGATCGCCGAATCCGCCGCCCGCCGCGCGGAGGACCGCATGGCCGAGGAAGCGACGGCATTGCTTGCGGCTCTTCCCGCCGGAGCCGGGCTGGTGGTGCTCGATCCGCGCGGACGCAACCTCTCCAGTGAGGACTTCGCCCGCCGCATCGCAGCCGAACGGGACGGCGGGCTCTCGGCCCTCGCCTTCGTCATCGGCGGCGCGGATGGCCTCGGGGAAGAGGTGCGGGCGCGGGCATCCCTCATGATCGCCTACGGCACGGCGACGTTTCCCCACCAATTGGTCCGCGTCATGCTGGCCGAGCAGATCTACCGCGCGGTCACCATCCTCGCCGGGCATCCCTACCACCGGGCGTGAGGGCGGGGGCGCGGGAATCCGCTGCTCGCATTGACATCGAGGTTCCGGCCCCTTATCACGCCGGCTCCGATGCAATTCCCGGTGTCGATAGGCCGCGCGGCAAGCGCGCCGCGGTCGGCTCCGAATTTCGACACGAGCGAGTTTGTCATGAAGATCCGCAATTCCCTGAAGTCGCTGCTCGGCCGCCACCGCGAGAACCGTCTCGTGCGCCGCAAGGGCCGCGTCTACATCATCAACAAGACCCAGAAGCGCTACAAGGCCCGCCAGGGCTGAAGCCCGGCCGGAGCGCCGCCGGATCCGATCGGTCAGGGCGGCGGTCTTGAGCAGATGTGATCTCTTGCGCCGGCCCGGGGCCTCCCCGCGGCCGGCTCAATTGTTGACGGCGGCTGCAACGCGGCGGAGACTTCGCCGATGAACTTCCGCGCGATACCTCCTGTCCCCGCCAGCCGCACGCTTCGTGCCGCGCGTCTCGGCCTCGCCGCCGCTCTCTTCATCGCGATCTCCGGCGGCCTCGCGCAGGCGCAGCAATTGCGCGGCGACAAGGCCATGCCGCAACCCGGCCCTCCGTCCGCCAGCCCATCCGATCCCGCTCCCGCGCGTCCGCGCCTGCCAAAGGACAAGCGCACCCAGGTGGAGGGCCTGTTCGCCGCCCTGAAGGTCGCCCCCGACGATCGCAGCGCCAAGATGATCGCCGACCGCCTCGACCAGATTTTCGGCGATTCCGGCAGTCCTAGCGCGGACCTGCTCATGGCCCGGGCGGCCGCCGCGGCGGAAGCGAAGGAGACGGATCTCGCCCTCCAGTTGCTGGACGCGGTGATCGAGATCGAGCCCGACTATATCGGCGCGCTCAGCCGCCGGGCGACCATCTTCTACCTGCGCGACGACTATGGCGCGGCCCTCGCGGATATCCGGGAGGTGCTGGCGCGTGAGCCCCGCCATTTTGCCATGCTGTATGGCCTCGCCCTCATCATGCGCGACCTCGGCGACGACAAGCGCGCATTGCAGGCGGTGCGTCAGGCGCTGGCGGTCAATCCCCGCCTCGATGGGGCGGGCGAGCTGGAGAGCCAGCTGACCATCAAGGTGGAGGGTCGCGGAATCTGATCCGCCTCAGGGTTTCGCCCGCGGCGCCGGTGGCGGCAGGGGCGCGGGTCCCTGTCCCTGCTTCGCCTGGTTCGATTCCGTGAGCTGCACGGTCCAGGACTTCTGCTCCTGCGTGTCTACCTCGAAGAAGCCGGTGCGGTCGAAGCCGCGCGCGAGGCAGTCCTCCGCGCCCTTGATGGTAAACTCCTTTTCCCGGGTACACATATAGGCCTTGCCGGCCCACTCGCCGCCCTGGTCGTAGTCGACGGCGTAGAGGTAATAGAAGCGGGCCGAGAGGTCTCCCCGCAGCAGCGTCTCGCAGCTGTTGGCTGCCACGTTCCACCAGCCCTCGGTGGCCCAGGCGTCGCCGTCCTTGTAGCCGAGGGCGATGCCGACCCGGCTCTGAGTACGGTTGCACAGCCGGAACTCGGCGGCTGCAGGCGTGGGGATGAGCGTGATGCCGATCCCGAGTGCGAGTGTGGCGCCGAGCAGGAGCGCGAGGCTTCGCGGCGTGGGGTTCACCCGCCGGCCCGGCGCGCGCGCCGCGCAGGGTTCGGGCATGCCGTCGAAGCGGAGAGGCGTGGCAGCGAAGGGCATGATGAGGTGTTGTGTGCCCCGCGGGCGCCGGGGCGTCAATGCCTGCCCTCCCGGTAGCCGGTGCCGGACGCATCCTTCCCGGCCTCGCCCGTGCGGGTCCGACGTGCCCGCGGACGGGCCACGACGATGCCGGCGAGGATCAGCGCGCCTCCGGCGGCCTGAAGCGCGGTGATCGGCTCACCCAACAGCAGCGCGCCGAGGGCGGCGGCGGAGGCCACCTCCAGGAAAAAGACGAGGGCGCCGAAGGCCGGCGGCACGGCGGCGAGGCCCATTGCCATCAGCCCCTGTCCTCCAACTTGCGAAACCAGGGCCAGCGCCACCAGCGCTGCAAGTCCCCCGGTGCTGGGCGGCCATAGGGTCGGTTCGGCGATGAGGGCCACCGCCAGCAGGATCAGCGCGGTCGTGGCGGTGGAGACGAGCGTGACGGCTGCCGCGCCGCGCGAGGCCCGTGCCCGGCTCACCGCGAGGAAATAGCCCGCGAAGAACACGGCCGTCGCCAGCCCCGCGGCGTCGCCCGGCAGATGCCGCGGATCGAACTGCCAGGAGCGCCCCACCAGCGCCAGAGCCCCCGCGATACACAGCGCGAGGCCGGTGAGGCCTGCGCGGGACACCTTCTGGCGCAGCACCAGCACTGCGAAGGCGGTGATCCACAGGGGCGAGGTGGTGGCCAGCACCGTGGCGTTGGCGACCGTGGTGCCGAGGATGGCGAGATGCCAGAAGAAGAGGTCTCCTGCGAAGAAGGCCCCAGCGAGCAGTGAAAGCCGGTCGGGGCGGAAGGCGCGGTCCCCTTCGGCGAGCGCCGCCCAGAGGGCCAGAGGTGGCAGGGCCAGCGCCACCCGCCAGAAGGCGCTGGCGAACGGCCCCACGTCCGCCAGCCGGACGAACAGCACCGAGGCGCCCATGGCCAGCGCCCCGAGCGTCAGCATCAAGGTACCGAACGCCAAGGGGAAGGAGGGCGTTCTGCTCACGAAAGTTCGTCCGCGCCCGGGTCTCGAGCCACTTGTGGATCACGGGCGGGGTGGAAAGCGGGGACGCATCCTTGACGCGCGGCGTCCGGCCCGCCTCTATCAGCTTTCCCTCCGGAGCCAAAAAGGCTCCACCCTTTGACCCGCGCGCCGGCCCGGCATGGCCTCGACGGACGCGCGGCGGAACCCAAGGAGACCGTCCAGGTGGCGGAAGACGTTTCAGATTCCCCCGCGGGCTTTGCCAAGGAACAGCTCAAGTCCTTCATCGAGCGCATCGAGCGGCTCGAAGAGGAGAAGAAGGCCATCGCCGACGACATCAAGGACGTGTTCGCCGAGGCCAAGGCCAACGGCTTCGACGTGAAGGCGCTGCGCACGATCTTGAAAATCCGCAAGGAGGACGTCGACGAGCGCAAGGAGCACGAGGCCATCGTCGATCTCTATATGCAGGCGCTGGGCATCTTCGTCTGACGGCAGCGGGCGGAGGGGCCGCCCGCGCGGATCACATGCGCTGGCTGTTGTAGGCCACCTGAGGCGCACGGAACACGTAGGTCGGCAGGTCTGCCACGGCGGTGCCGGCGAAGCGGGCCTTCAGGCCGAAAGAGCCGTCCCGCGAGAAGGCCGTCGCCACCACTTCACGCGGCGGCGCCATGAAGGTCGCCAGCTGCCGCATCTCCGGAACGCGCAGGTAAAGCTCGTTGGAGAGGCTTGGCGACAGGAACAGCCGCCCGAAGGCGATTTCCGAGAGCTTGGTGCGCTGCCGGCCGGTCGTCGGGGCGCTGGCTGCCGCCACCGGCGTCGTCGCGACAGGTGCAGGCGGGTGCGCGTGGGCACCGGCCATGAAGCCGCCGGTGAGCGGCATGCGCTGATCCATCATGGAGCCGGCGGACGCATAGCCGAGAACCGGTCCGGTCTCGCCATCGGTACCGCGCGTGATGACAGAGGGCAGCGGCACCGGCGCCGAGGCGAAGCTTGCCGTGCGGGTGTCGCGGTCGGCCTCCGCCGGGCGGGGCAGGGGGAGCGGCGCGAGGAAGCCGTTGCGCGTCGCCTGGGCGCTGACCATGGCGCCGGCGACGAGTTCGGCCGGACGGGTCGGGGGAACCGGCATGGTCGCGGAAGCCGTGCGCACCGCGCGGGCGGGCGCGGACGCCGGCGTGTCGCGAGAGGCGGTCTCTTCGCCGGACGCGACCGTGGAGGAGGCGGCGGTCGGGGTTTCGCCGCCCTCGTCGTCGTCCGCGTCTTTCTTGCCGAACAGGCTCGCGAAGAAGTTCTTGCCCTTGCCGGCATCAGCCACCGCGACGCCGGGCCTCGAGCCGCGCGCCTGGATCTCCGCCAGCGCCACGTCGTATTTCGCCAGCGGCCGACCGTCGGTCGGCACATGCACGGTCTTGCCATCGGGGAAGACGCGGACGAGCTGGTCGTGGGTCATGCGCGGCCAGTGGCGCACGTTGCCGGTGTCCATATGGACGAAGGGCGAGCCGGACGTGGGATAGAAGCCGACGCCGCCACGCTGGAGCCTGAGGCCGGCCACGCGCAGGTCGGTGAGGTTCACGCCGGGAATGTAGAAGTCCATCGCCTTGCCCAGCATGTGCTGGGAGAATTTCGCCACGCCGCTGGAGCGGGAGCGCAGCATGGAATTTGTTTCCGGAGAGCGATAGGACGAGACGATCTGGATCGGGGCACTGGCGTCCACCTCCCGGTAGACCTCCCAGACGATGTCGAACAGATGCGGGTCCATCTGGGTCGACTTCTGGTTCCGCCAGTCGCGCAGGAAATGGTTCAGCTCGGCGAGCACGGCCTGATCGTAGCGGCCGTCCTTCTTGAAGGTGAAGCTGCCGCT
>JAYSCE010000180.1:0-8323 GCA_041915035.1 Xanthobacter sp. | reverse complement strand
ATATCGCGAAGGCGCGCGCACCTCCTTCTCGCACTCATAGCGCTCGGCATCGCGTTTTCCGTGGCGCCATCGGGAGCCCGGGCCGCAGAAGCGCCGAAGGCAAGCCCGAGGGACAGCGCCCAGCGCCTGCCGGACGGCTCCGTGATCGTGCCTAAGCCGACGCAGCGCATTCTGGGGGTCCGGACCCTGGTCACGGTGGATGGCAGCGTCTCCCCGACGGTCGAGCTGCCCGGTCGCGTGGTCCCGGATGCCAATGCGAGCGGTCTGGTCCAGACCGCAGTCGGCGGACGCCTCGCACCGCCGGAAGGCGGCTTCAAGCTGCTGGGCACGCGGGTCGCGGCAGGCGAAGTCCTCGCCTACGTGCATCCGCCCATCGGCGCTTCCGACCTCAAGGATCTGGAGCAGCAGGGCTACGAGCTGGACCAGCAGATCGCCCTCGTGAAGCGCCGCTACGAGCGGCTTTCCGCAATTCCCAACGCCGTCACCCGCCGCGAGGTGGAGGAGGCGGAGATCGAGCTGAACGGCCTCAAGACCCGCCGGGCCAAGCTGGAGCGGGTGCAGCGCGAGCCGGAGGCCCTGCGTGCGCCGGTCGCCGGGATCATCGCTTCCGCCGACGCCGTGGCGGGGCAGATGGCGGACCCGAACACCGTGGTGTTCCGCATCGTCGACCCCAACCGGCTCTGGGTGGAGGCGCTCGGCTTCTCGCCCGATGCGGGACGATCGGGCGCCACCGGTCGCATGCCGAGCGGACGCACGGTTGACCTCGCTTTTCTGGGTGCGGGACTGTCCGACCGCGCCCAAGCGCTCCCCCTCCTCTTCTCGGTCGCCTCGGATACCTCAGGGCTGCGCCCAGGCCAGTTCCTGACGGTATTCGCCGAGGCCGGCGCCCCGCGCATGGGCATCGCGATCCCCCGCTCCGCGGTGGTGCGCGGGGCGAACGGCCGATCCATTGTCTATGAGCACGTCAGCGCGGAGCGCTTCGTCTCCTTGGAGGTGAAGACCGCGCCCCTCGACGCCGCCCGTGTGCTGGTGGTGGCGGGTCTCTCCCCCGGCCAGCGCGTCGTGACCGATGGCGCCGAGCTTATCGACCAGATCCGCTGAGGCCGGCCGATGTTCACCGTCCTCGTCACCCAGTCCCTGCGCAACCGCCTGCTGGTGCTGGCGCTCGCGCTCGTGCTGGTGGTCTACGGCGCCTATGCGGTGACCCGCCTGCCGGTGGACGTGCTGCCGGACCTCAATCGTCCCACCGTCACCATCATGACCGAGGCGGAGGGCCTCGCCCCGGCCGAAGTCGAGCAACTCGTCACCTTCCCGCTTGAGACGGCGATGAACGGGCTGCCGGGCCTCGTCCGCCTGCGGTCGGTGTCGGGCGTCGGCCTCTCCGTTATCTATGTGGAATTCGACTTCGGCACCGACATCTTCCGCAACCGCCAGCAGATCGCCGAACGCCTTGCGCTGGTGCGGGACCGCCTGCCCGCGAACGTCTCGCCCCAGATGGGACCGATCAGTTCCATCATGGGGCAGATCCTGATGTTCGCCGTGACCAGCGACACGGCCGCCCCCATGGCTGTGCGCGAGGCCGCGGATTTCGTCATCAGGCCCCGGCTCCTCGCCATTCCCGGTATCGCCCAGGTCATTCCCATGGGCGGCGACGTGCGGCAGTTCCGCGTCTCGCCGGACCTTGCTGCGATGCGCGCCAACGGCATCACCCTCGATGCTTTGGACAAGGCGCTCCAGCAGTTCGGCACCAATTCAGGCGGCGGCTTCGCCGACCAGAGCGGGCGTGAGTTGCTGATCCGGAACATCGCCCGCACACTCAGCCTCGACGACCTGAAGACCCTCGTGCTGCCCCGCCCCGCGGGAGGCAACGTCTTCCTCCACCAGATCGCGCAGGTGGACTACGCCGCGCGGCTGAAGCGCGGCGATGCCGGCTACATGGGGCGGCCGGCGGTGATCCTTTCGGTGGAGAAGCAGCCGGAGGCCGACACCCTCGCCCTCACGCGGGCGGTAGAGGAGGCGGTGGCCGATCTCAACCGCGTGCTCCCCGGCGGCATCCGCATCTCCCCGCCGGTGTTCCGGCAGGCCGACTTCATCGCGGCCTCCATCGGCAATGTGGAAAGGGTGCTGATGGAAGCCATGGCAGTGGTCGCGGTGGTGCTGTTCGCCTTCCTGCTCAACTGGCGCACCACGCTGATCTCGCTCACCGCCATTCCGGTGTCTATCCTCAGCACGGCAATCGTGTTCCACGCCTTCGGCCTTTCCATCAACACCATGACGCTGGGCGGCCTTGCCATCGCCATCGGCGAGCTGGTGGATGATGCCGTGGTGGACGTGGAGAACATTTACCGGCGTTTGCGCGAAAACGCCGCCGCTGCCGCGCCCCGTCCCGTGTTCGACGTGGTGGTGGCGGCGAGCCGGGAGGTGCGCTCGGGCATCGTCTATGCCACGCTTATCATCGTGCTGGTGTTCGTGCCCCTGTTCGCCTTGCCGGGCATCGAGGGGCGGCTGTTCGCCCCGCTGGGGCAAGCCTACATCGTCTCCATCCTCGCGAGCCTCGCCACCTCCATCACGCTCACGCCGGTGCTCGCCTTCTACCTATTGCCAGCGCTCAGCCGGCAGACGGAGCGGGACTCCCCGCTGGTTCGCATGCTGAAGCGCGGGTACGCGGCAGTGCTCTCAAGCGCTTTCCGCCATCGGCGTCTCGTAATGGGAACGACAAGCCTGCTCTTTGTCGCCGCCCTAGGCGCCGCTGCCGGCCTGCCGCGCGCCTTCCTGCCGCCCTTCAATGAAGGCTCCCTCACCATTTCCATGTCGTTCCGTCCCGGCCTCTCGCTCGCCGAGAGCCATCGCATGGGGCTCATCGCCGAGGGGCTCATCCTGGAGGTTCCAGAGGTTAAGGCGGTGGGCCGCCGCACCGGGCGGGCGGAGCTGGATGAGCATGCGGAGGGCGTGCACGCCTCCGAAATCGAGGTGGACCTTCGGCCCTCCATCCGAAGCCGCGCCGAGATCACCGCCGACATCCGCGATCGGCTCGCCATCCTGCCGGCATCTTTCAACATCGGCCAGCCCATATCGCACCGGCTCGACCACATGCTCTCGGGCGTGCGGGCCGAGATCGCCCTGAAGCTGTTCGGCGACGACCTGGACACCCTGCGCGCCACGGCGGAGACCCTCCGCCAGCGCCTCGCCGCCGTTCCCGGCCTCGTCGACCTGCAGGTGGAGCGGCAGGTGCGCGTGCCCGAGGTGACGGTGCGCGTGGACTATGGCCGCGCCGCCCTCTACGGCCTCCAGCCCGCCCAGTTGACGGAGGCGCTGGCGCGGCTCTCCAACGGGCGCGTGGTTTCTAACCTCGTGGACGGGAACCGGCGCTTCGACCTGGTTGTCCGCCTGCCCGACGCGGCACGCAGCACCGACGGCTTGGCCGGCCTCCTCATCGAGACGCCATCCGGCTGGATACCGCTCTCGCAGGTGGCGGAGGTCAAGGAGACCGACGGGCCGAACCAGATCCTGCGTGAAGGCGGGCGGCGGCGCATCGTGGTGCTGGCCAACACCTCCGGCACGCGGGACACGGCCGCCATCATTGCAGACATGCGGCGTGTCATCGGCGAGACAGCCCTTCCGGCGGGGACTTCGACCAGCCTTGAGGGCACCTTCGCGGCGCAGGAGGACTCCATGCGCACGATCGTCGGTCTTGCCGCCGTGTCCCTGCTGCTGGTCTTCGCGATCCTCTACAGCCGCTATCGCTCGGCTTTGTTCGCGCTGGTCATCATGGGCAGCGTGCCGCTGGCGCTCATGGGGGCCGTGGCGGCGCTGTGGCTCGCCGGGCAGCCGCTCTCGGTGGCGAGCATGATCGGCTTCGTCACGCTCACCGGCATCGCCGCGCGCAATGGCATCCTGAAGATCAGCCACATCATCAATCTCGCGATCACCGAGCGCCTGCCTTTCGGCCCAGCGCTGGTGACGCGTGGGAGCCTCGAGCGACTGACCCCGGTGCTGATGACGGCGGCTTCCGCCGGCATCGCTTTGCTGCCGCTCATGAGCGGGGCGGAGGTGCCGGGCAAGGAAATCCTCCACCCGGTCGCCATCACCATTTTTGGCGGCCTCGTCAGCGCCACGCTGCTCGACGCCGTGCTCACCCCCGTCCTCGTCCTCGCCTACGGCCGCCGCCCGCTGGAGCGGCTCGTGGCCGCGGCCGGCGAGGCTTCTCCCCTTGCCGGCGCCGCGCGCGCCGACGCCTTTTGACGGAGCCTGCCATGAATTTCCGACGCCTCGTTCCCGCCCTCCTCGCTCTGCCCCTCTCCGCCACGCCGCTGTTCGCGCACGAGCCCGGCGTCGGAGCCAACGGCGGGGTGCGGGTGGATGCCGGGCACTATCATGCCGAGCTGGTGGCCGATGGCACGCCCGCCGTCGCGCTCTATATCAGCGACGGATCCGACAAGCCCGTCGCGGTCGATGGTTTCAAGGCCAACGCCATCCTCGTGGTGGAGGGCAAGCCCCAGCGCTTCCCGCTCGCTCCCGCCGGCGCCAACCGGCTTGCCGGCACCGCCGCAGTGGCCGTTCCCAAGGGGGTGAAGGGCGCGGTCCAGATCACGGCTCCGGACGGCTCCTCTGCCCAGGCCAAATACTGAAGACACCTGATCTCCCGTGCCCGCCTTGTCTGCCCGGCGACGCGCCCAGGAAGCTGATCCAGAGGCTGACCATGACCCGACCGATTATACCCTCTCTCACCCGCCGCTCCTTCCTCGCGGGCAGCGCGGCAATGGGCGCGCTCGCCGTTTCCGGCGGGTGGAGCCGCGCCCTCGCGGCGCCCCTTCTCAGCGTCGAGAGCATGATGCTCGACGTGAACGGCAAGGCGGCCAAGGTGTTCACGGTGAAAGGCCCGAGCGGAGAAGGCATCTTCGCCAAGGAGGGCGACCGGCTCGCTGGCGGGGTGCTCAATGTCTCCGGATCGCCCGCGGTCATGCACTGGCACGGCCAGCTCTTTGCCCCGGCCAACCAGGATCGCGCCCGTCCCGGCGGCGGCGAACTGGCGCCCGGCAGCACGGATCAGGTGGACTTTCTCCTCACGCCGGGCACCCACTGGATGCACTCCCATACGCTCAGTGAGCAGCAGCTTCTCGCCGCCCCCCTCGTGACCCGGGAAGCGGACGCCGGTGATGTGCAGGATGTGGTGGTGATGCTGCACGACTTCTCGTTCCGGAGCCCGGAGGAGATCCTCGCCGGTCTCGGCGGGAGCAGCGCTCATGGCGGCCACGGCATGGGCGGGTCCATGCAGGGGATGGCGATGCCGGGAATGGGCCATTCCGGCCATGGGATGGGTGGAATGGGCGGCATGGGAGCCATGGGTGGGGGAGCTATGGGTGGCGGGATGTCCGCGTCATCTCCCGCCGGCCAGATGGGCCACGGCATGGGTGGGAGGATGACCGGAGGAATGGCCGGCGGCATGATGACCCACGCCAACGATATCGATTACGACGCCTTCCTCGCCAACCGGCGCACCCTCGCCGACCCCGAAACGGTGCAGGTGGAGAAGGGCGGCCGGGTGCGCCTGCGCATCATCAACGGCGGGACCGCCACGGCCTTCTTCATCAGCGTGCCCGGCCTCAGGCCCAGATGCATGGCAGTAGATGGCTCGCCCTGCCTACCCGTCGAGGCAGACGCCTTCCCTGTGGCCCAGGGCCAGCGGCTCGACCTCATCGTGGATATTCCCGCGGGCGGCGGCGCTTTTCCCGTACTGGCCCAGGTGGAGTCTTCGCCGCGCCGCACCGGGCTCGTCCTGGCGACCGCCGGGGCTTCCGTGGCGCGTATCGCCGAGAGCGCGGACCGGCCGCAGGGCCTTGTCGATCTCACGTTCGAGGCGCGCCTCGCGGCGACGAAGCCGCTCGTGCAGCGCACAGCCGACCGGGTCATTCCCATCATGCTCGGAGAGGAGGCCGGTTATCGCTGGACCATCAACGGCCACATCTACGGCGAGGCCAAGCCGTTCGAGGCAAGTCCCGGCGAGCGCGTCGAACTGACGTTCATGAATCCCACCACCATGAGCCATCCCATGCACCTGCATGGCCACCATTTCCAAGTGGTTGGCATTGGCGGGCGCCGTTTCTCCGGCGCGATCCGCGACACAGTGATGGTGCCGCCGCACGTGCCCGTCACCGTCGCCTTCGACGCCGGGCCGAAGGGCGAGTGGTTTCTGCACTGCCATCACCTCTACCACATGGCCACGGGCATGATGGCGGTGGTGAAGGTTGCTTGATCCCGCAGAGGGGAAACCGTCATGCACTACGATCAGATGATGAGCGGCGGAATGTGGGGGATGTGGCTGTTCGGCCTTCTCGTTCTGGCGCTTGTCGTACTCGGCATCGCCGCGCTCATAAAGTATCTCGGGCGGTGAAGCGGAAGCGCCGCCCGGACAGCATGGAGTTGTTCAAGATGCTCGGCCGCCATCTGGAGACCACCAGTTGAGTCTGCCGAAGTCGCGCTAGATGCATGGGGTAAATCAGCTGCCGGACAGCGCAGGCAGTTCCTTCACTCCTCACCGAGCCCGAACCGGTTGGGCATACGTTTCTCGAGATTGAACTTGAGCAGTGCGGCAGAGCGGAAGATGCCGTGGGCGAACTTGCCATAGGGTAGCGTCAGGAACAGCGCCATTACCGTGCCGAGATGGATGGCGAGCCACAGCGCCATGAAGCGGGTATCGCGCAGCAGCAGAAGTGCGAAGCCGGTGGCGCTGACACAGATCAGCAGCATGATGAAGCCGCGATCCATGGCGTTCTGCTGGATGTCGGCCCGCAGCGCATCGCGCTTCAGGTTCAGCCACAACAGGCCGATCGGACCGATGATCAGGCCGACGCCGCCGAGCGATCCCAGAATGACTGGCGCGCTGGTGAAGGCATAGGGCGCGTGCAGGTCGAACAGATAATGATACAGCGTCGCGACACAGGTCGCCGCGAAGCACAACAGGAAGCCGTAGAGCGTCAGCTGGTGGAACCGGCGGCGCCACAGGGTGAATGCGTCATCGCCCTCGTTGCAGCCATCGCCGTGACCGCCACCGAGATAACGCAGGCGCGCGACGTCCGTGACGGCCTCCGCCGCGGCCGGCGCGCGTGCTTTGGCAGCGGCGGCGATGGCAGCAAGATCCCCGTCTCTGGTGGGCGAAACCGCTCGCCAGAATCGGGTGACACCGACCCCAAGCGCGAGGATCGCGAACAGGAACACCGCGCCGAACAGCACGGCGAGGAAGTTGTGCGGAAAGATCGCGTAGAAATTCCCCCCCAGCGGCTCGTGGATCAGCCGGCCATTCATGGCAATCGCGAGGATCATGAACAGCGCGAGACCGCCGGCGAGCGCAAGAGCGACGGTCAATCCAGCGCGGTCATAGAGCCGGCCGAACGCCCGCGGCCACGCATAGTCCTGGTAGGTGCGCACGCGCACCTTGGCCATGGCCTGCGGGACATTGACGGAGAATTCGTGCGGCGGCGCATATTGGCAGGCATAGAGGCACGAGCCGCAATTGTGGCAGAGGTTCGCCAGGTAATGGGTGTCGGCCTTGCTGAACTCCAGCCGCCGCGTCATCGCCGGGAAAACGGCGCAAAAGCCTTCGCAGTAACGGCAGGCGTTGCAAATCTGCATGACGCGGGCAATCTCTGCCTCGCCCGCGCTCAGGGCGCTCGCGAGGTTCACGCCGCCCTCGCAGGCGCCACCGGCAATAGGCGCTGCCGGATCATCGTGCGGCGGCATAAGCCATTTCCTCCTGAAATGTGGGGTGGCGGCATTGACACCCGCAATGCGTCCGAAGGCCGTGCCGATGCTCATGCCGACACCAGCGGTGTAGCCCTTGCCAAGCACGTTGCCCGCAACCATCTCGCCGGCGGCAAACAGATTGTCGCTCGGCACGCCCCTGAAGCGCACGGCGGCGGTCGCATCGGTCTTCATGCCGAGATAGGTGAAGGTGATGCCGGGCTTGAGCGGATAGGCGTAGAACGGCGGGGTGTCGATCACGCGTGCCCAGTGGGTCTTGGCCGGCGCGAGGCCTTCGGTGCGGCAATCGTCGAGCGAGGTGTGGTCGAAGGTGCCGGGGCGGCAGGCGGCATTATAGGCGGCGAGCGTCGCGACGAAGGACACCGGATCGATGCCGATCCTGACGGCGAGTTCGTCCAGCGTGCTCGCTTTGGTGCCCTCGAACACCGGCGGCATGAAGCGCCCGATGGCCTTCTGGTCGATGATCGACCACGCGGTCTGGCCGGGCTGCTGCGCCACAAGGCGGCCCCAGATCGCATAGCGCTTCGGCCAGAAATCCTCGCCCTCGTCGTAGAACCGCTCCCCG
>JAYSCE010000179.1:0-8331 GCA_041915035.1 Xanthobacter sp. | reverse complement strand
TCCACGATCTCGGGGCCCTGGCCGCCGCGGATTTCGCTGTCGGCGATCTGGTAATGGCTGGATTTGAGGCCCACCGCCTCGTCGAACCAGCGCTCCAGCCTCTTGTCCATCAATGGGTCGGACGGGGGATGCACCGCATAGGTGCGCCCCTCGGTGAGGGCGACGATCTCGCCGTTCACCACCACGACCTCGCCGTCCTTCATGACGAGGCGCGGGTGGGCGAACATGGCCTCGCGGTCGGCCTGGTCCTCGTAAAGCACCACGTCCGCCCGTGCGCCGGGGCCGAGATGACCACGATCCTTGAGGCCCAAAGTGCGGGCCGGCGCCGCGCGGGTGACGACGGCGATCTCCTCCAGCGTGTACTCGCGGGCGATGCTTTCGAGCCGGGTGTGCGACCGGGCCGCCTTGTGGATCTGTCCGAGGTGATGATCGCGGAACGGCTTGTCCATCAACAGGCGGATGAGGTGCGGGTAGGAGGTGAAAGGGCCGCCATTGGGGTGGTCCGTGGTGAGGTAGACCCGCCACGGATCCTCGATGAGCAGGAACAGCTCCAGCCCGATCGCCCATTGCAGCGCGTTCACGAAGGACGTGTCGCGATAGTTGAACGGCACCACGCCGCAGGCCGCGTCCATCTCGATGTCCATGCCGATCCACTTCTTCGGATCGGCGATCTTGTGGTTGCGGTATTGCGACATGAGGTCGGCCGAGGCGGTCACGGTCTGGCCGAACATGATCTGGCCCACGTCCACCGAGATATGCGGCATGGCGTTCACCGCCTCCGCGACTTCGGCGGCGCCGGAGGAGAAGTGGCGATCGCCCTCGGTTCCGTAGGAGTGGAACTGGATATGGGTGAGGTGGAGCGGGAAGCCCTCCGTCGCACCCATGGTGGCGAGCGTCGTCTTCAAATTGCCCGGGATGCCGAGGTTGCAGCCGTGCAGGTGGATCGGATGGGGCACGCCCAGCTCCGTCACCGCCCGCTGCAGGGTGTTCAGAATGCGCCGCGGCGTGAGGCCGTAGAAGGGGCCGGCCTCGTCCAGATCGAGATTGCGGCCGTTGAACTTGAATGCGTTGATGCCGCCGGGATTGACGATCTTGATGGCGCAGCTCTGGGTCGCCTTGAGCATCCAGGCGACGTAATCGTTCACCGCCTGCTGGCCTTCGCCCTGGGCGATCAGCCGCAGCAGGAAGTCGTCGTTGCCGAGCACCAGGAAACCGCCGGTGTCGATGTTCGGAATGTCCGCCATCTCGAGATGCGCGTGGCGGGCGTTGGCGCCCACCACGGCCGGCTCGAACACGGCCGTATAGCCCATCTGCGAATAGCGGCAGCCCGTGGCGTGGGTGGTCGGCGCCGCGCGCCCGCCACCGCAGCCGCAGAAATCGCCGAACGGCTCGGGGAAGAGGGCGCGGTCCTCGTTCATGAGCAGGCGCCCGAGATTCACCTTGCCGCCCGCGATGTGGCTGTGCAGGTCGATGCCGCCGGCGAGCACGATGCAGCCGGAGGCGTTCACCACCTCCTCGCTGCCGCCCGGCCCCAGATCGGCGATGACGCGGCCGTCCTCGACCACCACATCACGCACCTGGTCGATGATGCCGTTGGCGGGATCGAACACCCGCCCGCCGGTGACGCGCGTTCTCATGCGCCCCTCCCAAGATGGACGAGGATGGCGGAGGCCGCCTCGGCGACGCTGGGAAGCTCGGCGGGGCGCAGCCCCTGGAGCGGCAGGCAGACGACGGAATCCATGCGGAAGACGTGCCCCGGATGATCGACGCCGGGGGTGCCGACGGGGATGAACACGTCCGGCTCACGGTCGAACGACGTGTCGGGATGGGCGAGGACGATGACCGGGCCGGCGCTGAAGTCCGGCGGCGCATCGGGTCGGAAGGCGCTCGTGTGGAGCAGAAGATCTGCGTCCTTCAGGGCCGCCGCCGTGGCGTAGAGGTCGGGCGCATGGCGCGCAGTTCCGGCACCGATGGTCGTGCGCAGCGGATAGCCGAAGCGCCACAAGGCGAGCTGGTGGGCGCCGGTCACGTTGTCGCGTCCGCCGAGCGGCAACACCGCGGCGCGAGTGGTCGGCGACAACAGGTCCACGGCTTCGGCGGCGGAGCCGGCGACAGCGGCCGCGTCCGAAGCCGGCAGGGTCGCGGCGTTCCAGGTGAAGACGCTGTAGCGCGCGGCGCGCAGCAGATCGGCGAGTTCGGCCAGCGCGGCGCCGGCCGTGCCCGGCAGCACCTGCAGGGCGCCGATATCGCGGCCCGCCAAAGCCGACGCCAGCATCGCGGCGGCGGTCGCGACCTGTTCGGGCGGCAGGAGGATTTCGCTCAGCTCATGGCCGGCGAGAACCTTCCGGGAGGCCTCCGAGAACGGCGCACCGATCATCACCACGCGCCGGCCGGATGGCGCGAACAGGGGCGCGGCGTCGCCGCCCTCGCCCTTGCGCACAGGCATAATGCGCTCGAACAGGCGGCCGAAGCTCTGGGCGGGATCGTCGCCGAACACCACCAGCAGGTCGCAGCGGTTGCGCACCTCGGCGAGCGTCGCCGCGATCCAGCCCCGACGGGCGAGGCGATCGAGATTGGCGAACAGGCCGCCCGACGCCGAATGGTCGATGCTCGCGCCCGCCGCCATGGCGATGTCGTAGAGCCGCCGGTGCCCTTCGAGATCGGCCCCGAGGCCGGAGAAGACGGAAGAGCGCGCAGCCTTCAGATGGGCGGCGGCCGCAGCCGCAGCCTCGGCGAGGCTAGCCGGCGCTCCATTGACGCGGGCAGACGGCGGAGGCGCGTCGCCGCGCACCAGCAGGCGTGCAGCATCGGCGCAGGCCTTGCGCGGCGTCACCACGCGGCCGGCGACGGCCACCTCGATGTCGTCGCAGCCCAGGCCGCAAAAGCCGCACACCACGTCGCGCACGGTGCGGGAGGCACCGGCTTCGGTCGTTTCACCCGATGACATGAGGTCTCACCCCTGCGAGGAGGAGGTGCCGCACGGCAGGGCCGGCAGGCGAAGGGCGCGCGGCGGCGCGGAGCCGGCTCCGGAACGTGGGACAAATGGGGAGGGAACGGAACTCAAGCGGTAAGTGGCCATGGCTTTGCCTTGGGGATTGACGGACCCAATCAAGACGCCGCGGCGGTTGCCCGCTTGTCGTTGCAGTGCGCTTCGGAAAAATCCGTGCGCCATGCGTCTGTTCTTGGCGGGGAAGCTAACACAGCGAAGCGGGGCCGAAAACCCGTCACATGTGCGGCGCCTGCGAGAATGATTTGTGCGACGCGAAATGCTCTACTTGAAACAGGTGATTTCAGCTTCCGCCTGCGCCCGGCGAAGCTCCGCAATCGTGTCATCGTATTGAGGTGTATTGCGGAAGATGTTCGCGGCCTGCCCCACACCCTGGCGCATGGAAAGGATCGTCTCGGCCGCGACATAGTGATCGTAGGGCAGGATCGAGGCGAGGGTATCCACGGAGCAGGAGCACCGCGCCATGGTCTCCCGGGTCTGGCCGTTGGCCGCCATGCAGCCGAACACGTAATCGACGCGGGCAGAGGTGGGGTAGTCGTTATCGCTGGCCGTCGCCGCCACCGCAGCCCCGCCGAGGGCAAGCAGCACGGCGCCAGCCTCAATGGCCCGTCGGATCATAGGCGATGCTCTCCTCCCAAAGGGTGCCGCCCGGCGCGTCGGCCTTGATGGCCATGCGCACGATCTGGCCCGGCACGTCCGGCGACACCTCGAACGTATAGGCAAGGGTATCGAGCCCCCGCATCCGCACGGCATTGGGATCGCCCTTGAACGGCGTCACCGTGACGCGCCAGCCCTTCACCGTCTGGCCGCCCACGGTGAGATCAGCGGCGGTCACGGTGGCGGCGTCGCGCAAGGCGGTACGGATGGCGGTCTTGAAGTAGCGCGGATTGCCCTTGAGCCGGCCGGACAGGTCCCCGAGGTGGTTCTCAAGGAACAGCAACAGCATGGGGTTGGTGGTCACTCCCTCGAACGGTCCGGCGGCGTGATGGCGCTCGGGCGTGAAGAAATCGACCCTGACGTCACGTGCGTCGCCCCCGCTCGCGCTCGCCTCGATCATCAGCACCACCCGATCCTCGAAGCTGGCGCCCAGTTCAGGATCGGCCACCTTGCGGGCATATCGATAAGTGAGCGTCTGGCCCGGCTTGGTATTGGCCAGCTGCGGATCCTCGAACAGCAGCGTCGCCGCATCGGGAGCGGCCTGCTGGGAGGCGGCATGCGCCTCGGCCCCGCTCGCCGCCTGGGGCATCACGAGGGCGCCACCGGAGAACAGGGCCGCCATCAAGACGAGCCAGAGGCCCAACGCGCGATTGAGGCTCACGATGCGGCTCCTTCGGATGCCTTTTCCGGCGCTCCGCCGATGGTGCGATAGAGATAGTCCGGCGCAACCGCCGCGGCCTCCTGGGTCGCCAGCGCCTCGACGCGGGCATGGAAGGGCGAGAGTGAGCAGGCGGGATCGGTCGCCGCCGGGTCCCCGGCCAGCGCCATGGCCTGGCAGCGGCAGCCGCCGAAATCCATGTCGCGACGGTCGCAGCTGCGGCACGGCTCGCGCATCCAGTCGGTGCCGCGGAAGGCGTTGAAGGCCGGCGAAGACCGCCAGATCTCCCCCAGCGCGCGATCGCGAACGGACCAGAATTCGAGGTTCGGGATGCTCTCCGCCGCATGGCAGGGCAGCACCCGGCCCGAGGGGGTGACATTCAGCGTGCGCCGCCCCCAGCCGCCGGAGCAGGGCTTGGGATAGCGGGCGTAATAGTCCGGGATCACCATGTCGATGACGAGGATGCCCTCAAGGCGCCGGCGCGCCTCCTCCACCAGCGCCACCGAGCGATCCACGTCCGGCCGCGCCGGCATCAAGGCGGCGCGGTTCACATAGGCCCAGCCGTAATACTGGGTGTGCGCCACCTCCAGCCGTCGCGCCTTCAGCGCCACGGCGAGGGCGATGATGTCCTCCACCTCGTGGATGTTGCCGCGATGGATGACGGCATTGAGCGTCAGAGGCAGGCCGAGGTCCGTGACCTTGCGCGCGAATTCCAGCTTCGCGGCATGGCCGCCCTTGTAGCCGCCGATGCGGTCGCCGGTCTCGGCGCTCGCGCCCTGCACGGAGAGCTGCACATGGTCGAGCCCGGCGTCCGACAGGGCGTCGATCATGCCGGAGGCGCGGCCGATGCCGGAGGTGATGAGATTGGTGTAGAGCCCCTCCGCCGCGCAGTGGGCGGTCAGTTCCACAAGGTCCGGGCGCGCGGTCGGTTCGCCACCGGAGAGATGGACGTGGAGGATGCCCAGCGCCGCGGCCTCGCTCAGCACCCGCTTCCAGGTGGCGGTGTCGAGTTCCGCCTCGCGGCGCTCCAATTCCAGCGGGTTCGAGCAATAGGGGCAGCGCAGGGGACAGCGATGGGTCAGCTCCGCCAGGATGCCGATGGGATGGCCGACCGAAGGCGCCCCCGCTGGGCGGGGCGCGTCGCGCACAGCGGCGCGGATGTCGCTCGCGATCTCGCTCATGTCTCGATCACCCGGCGCGCGATGAGGCCGCCGATCATGTCCTTGACGTCATCGGCAATGACCTCACGCTGCTCGTCGTAGCGGGCGGCGAGGGCGTCCACGATCTCTGCGCAGGTGCGCTTTCCGTCCACCAGTTCAAGAACGGCGGCGGCGGTCTCGTCGATGTCGAACGCCCGCTCCGGCGCCAAAAGCACATGGCGGGACCGCACCTGATCGTATTTGAGCTTCACGCCGCGGGGCAGGCGCGCAACATCGGTTTCCTCGGCGCGCATCTCATTCCCCGACGATGGCGACGCCCGGCCGCCAGGCACCCGGTGCGGGCCAGCCCGGCGCCACATAGGCGAGATAGAGCGCATCGAGCTGCGCCCACAGCACCTCGGTCTTGAAGGTGAGGGCGCGGATGACGGCACGCTGCTCGGCCGCAGTGCGGGCGTGCTCTTTCACGTATTCGAGGGCGAAGTCGGCATCCTTCGGCGCCTGGTCGAGGCGGCGGCGGAAATAGGCGACGACTTTCTCGTTGATGAAGTCGTAGTGCTCCAGCATCCCCGAGATGCGCTCGGCATGGATGCCCGGCGCGAACAGCTCGGTGAGCGAGGAGGCCACCGCCTCCAGCAGCGTGTTCTCGGCGACGAAGCGCACATAGGCCTCCACCGCGAACTTGGTGGCGGGCAGCGCGCCTTCCTTCGAGACCACGTAGTCGCGATCGAGGCCGAGGCCGTCGGTGAGCACCAGCCAGCGCTCGATGCCGCCCGAATCCTCGCCGAAGCCGTCATGGTCGGTAATGCGGTGCAACCATTCCCGGCGCAGTTCGCGGTCATCGCAGCGGGCCATCAGGGCCGCGTCCTTGCGGGGGATGGCGGACTGGTAGCAGTAGCGGTTGAGCGCCCAGGCGCGCACCTGATCCCGGTTCAGCCGGCCGGAATGCAGCAGCTTATGGAAGGGATGGAGATTGTGGTAGCGCGTCGCGCCCACCGCGCGCAGCGCCGCCTCCAGACCTTCGGGCGACAAAGGCTCCTGCGGCGACGGCAATGGCGGGAAATCGGCAGGCAGGTCGGCAGCTTCGGCCAGCACCCGGACGGCGGCTTGCGCGCTCATAGGGAGAACTCCATTCCGTCCCGGGCGACCGTCCAGCCAGCCGCTTCCACGGCGCGGTGCTCCTCGGAGCCATCGATCAGCGCGGGATTGGTGTTGTTGATATGGATGAACACCCGGCGCGCCACCGGCAGGTCGGCGAGGAGCGCCACCGTGCCGTCCGCGCCGGACATGGAGAGGTGCCCCATGCGGGCCCCCGTCTTGGTGCCGATCCCGGCCGCGATCATTTCGTCGTCGCGGTAGAGCGTGCCGTCGAAGAACAGCAGGTCGGCGCCCGAGATGCGGCGACGCAGGGCGTCGGTGACCGCGGCGCAGCCGGGGACGTAGACGAGGCGGCTGTCGGCCGAGGTGATTGTTACGCCCACCGTCGAGCCCGTCTCCTCGCCGATGACAAGCGAGGCGTCCTCGCGCCAGAGCGGCACCTTGCCGGGCACGGTGAAGAATTCCATGGTCAGCCCCGGAACCGGCGAGAACGGGACTTCGAACGAAACCGGCTCCCGGCGCACCAGCGCCTTGGAAACCACGTCGAAGACCTGATTCTGCTCGATCAGCGCGAGCGTGTCGGCCGTGCCGTACACCTCGAACGCCTGCTGCTCCCGCAGCGTCAGCAAACCGGCTATGTGGTCCACGTCACCATTGGTGAGGACGACGGCGCGAATGGGGCTGTCGCGGCCATCCACCCGGGGCTGAAGCGCCCGGGTCGCGGCGATCTGGGCCCGAAGATCGGGCGAAGCGTTCAGGAGCACCCACGAGGCGCCGTCCTCCGAGACGGCAATGCTCGACTGGGTTCGGGGCGTGACCCGTGGATCACCCTTCCAGGCCAGTTGGCACACCGGACAGCGGCAGTTCCACTGGGGAACGCCGCCGCCGGCCGCTGAACCGAGAACGATCACCTGCATGACGCGACGGACGCTCCTGCCTAATCGTTCGCGGTTCCCGACCTCGGTCGATCAGAAATCGGCCGGCAGGTAAGCGGTGACTTCCATGCCGACGCAGACTTCGCAAACCTGGGGCTTGTTCCAGCGCATTATGCTTTCCTCCAGTGTTCTCTCACGACCCTCATAAGAAGATCATAAGAAATTGAAGTAGCGAGGTTTTTCGCTACAACGGAGTCAAATATTGGCAGCCGAATCCGTTCCCGCAAGCGAAATCTTTTGCTGCATTGCAATACTTCTAGAGCTCATCAATGCGCTGACGGTGCGGAGAGGTCGAGCATGAAGCCGCGCCCCCGCACGGTCGCCACCTGGGGGCCGCCGGCGCGACCCACCGGCGCAAGCTTGGTGCGCAGGTAGCCCACATAGACATCCACCACATTGAGCGAGGCGCCGCCCTGGCTGGCCCATAGCCGGTCGAAGATCTCGCCGCGGGCGATGGGGCGATTCGGGCTGGCCATGAGCAGGGCCAGGAGATCGGCCTCGCGCTCGGTGAGCCGCACATGCACCTCACCGAACTTCGCGGTGCGGGTGGAGGGATCGAGCACCAGCCGCCCCGCCATCACCCGGTCGGCGTGGCTCTCGCCGAGGCGATGCAGGAGATGGGTGCGCAGCCGCGCCACCAGCTCGCCGAACACGAACGGCTTGACGATGTAGTCGTCCGCCCCGGCGCCCAGGCCCTCGGCCCGGTCGTGCACCTCGTCCTTGGCGCTCAGGAACAGGATGGGGCCGGAATGGCCGGCGCTGCGCAGCGCCCGACACACGTCGATGCCCGAGCCGTCCGGCAGCATCATGTCGAGCACA
>JAYSCE010000178.1:0-8351 GCA_041915035.1 Xanthobacter sp. | reverse complement strand
TACCTTTCTGCTGGCCTGCAGTTCGTTTCTTGGACGATTTGGTTCGGACGCGTCAGATCGCGTCGAGGCCGGATTCGCCGGTCCGGATACGGATCGCCTCTTCGATGGACGACACGAAGATCTTCCCGTCTCCGATCCGCCCGGTCTGGGCCGCGCGGCGAATGGCATCGACGGCCCGGTCTACCATATCGTCGGAGAGGACAACCTCGATTTTCACCTTGGGCAGGAAATCGACCACATATTCGGCACCGCGGTACAGCTCGGTATGGCCCTTCTGGCGGCCGAATCCCTTGGCTTCCGTAACCGTAATGCCTTGCAGGCCGACGTCCTGAAGGGCTTCCTTCACCTCATCGAGCTTGAAGGGCTTGATGATTGCCTCGATCTTCTTCATCCGCTCCGTCTCCCTGACCCGATCCGCCGCCGCACGGTCGAGACGCCTTTTGTAAGCATGATATGTGCCATGCCTTGCGTCATTTGCCCATGCAGAAGACAGGCAAAGGGGATGGGTCGCAATGCCTAGTTCTTGATCTTAATGATGAAATATTGGGCTTACACCTGGGTTTTCAGCCTGCAGACATGAGCATGATCTGAGCATCTGAGGACGGGGGCATCGGTGGACGCACTGATAGATCCAAACGAAATGGCGCGCGCGGATAAATTAGCCGTCGAATTGGGCACCCCGTCCATGACGCTGATGGACCGCGCAGGCACTGCGGTTGCCGATGCGGTCGCGCGCTATCCCTATCCCACGCGCATCCTGGTGCTCTGCGGGCCGGGCAACAACGGGGGGGACGGATTCGTTGCGGCGAGGGTCCTGGCGCAACGCGGGTTCAAGGTGCGCCTCGCCCTTCTCGGCGATCGGGACAGGCTCACCGGCGACGCCCGCCGCGCTGCCGAGCGCTGGCGCGGCGCGGTGGAGGAGCCGGCGGCCGTGGATCTCGGCGAGGCGGGGGTGATCGTCGATGCCCTGTTCGGCGCCGGGCTCGCCCGCGACCTTGGCGGCGCGGCGCGGGCGCTGGTGGAGCGCATGGCGCAGTCCGGCAGGCCGATCATCGCCGTGGACCTGCCGTCCGGGCTCGATGGTGCCACCGGCAAGGTGCGGGGCGCGGCGGCGCGGGCGGTGGAGACCGTCACCTTTTTCCGCCGCAAGCCCGGTCACCTCCTGGAGCCCGGGCGCAGCCTGTGCGGCCGGGTGCGAGTGGCCGACATCGGCATTCCCGACGAGGTGCTGGAGACGATTCGCCCGCAGGCCTTTGTGGATACGCCGGGCCTCTGGAGCGACGCCTTCCCGGTGCCCGCCTCGAGCGGCCACAAATATTCCCGAGGCCACGCTGTGGTGGTGAGCGGGCCGGCGTGGACCTCCGGTGCGGCACGGCTGTCGGCGCGCGGGGCGCTCAGGGCCGGTGCCGGGCTCGTCACCATCGCGCTGCCGCGAGAGGCCCTGCCGCTCCAGGCGGCGTCCTACGCCGCCATCATGCCGCGCCCGGTGGACGGGGCAGGGGAATTGGCCAACCTGCTGGCCGACCGGCGGCTGAGCGCGGTTGTGCTCGGGCCGGGCCTCGGCAGCGGTGCGGAAACCCGCCGCAAGATCGACGCGGCCGCTCCCGGCCGCCGTCTGGTGCTCGATGCCGATGCGCTGACCAGCTACGAAGGCGTGCCCTGGGCGCTGTCCGATGTGGCGGCGCGCAGTGCGGGCCTCATCGTGACCCCCCACGAGGGTGAGTTCGCCCGCATGTTCCGCGGCGATCCCGATGTTCTGGACGCGCCGTCCAAGCTAGCCCGCACCCGCGCCGCCGCGCGGCGGCTCGGGGCCGTGGTGGTGCTGAAGGGGGCCGACACGGTGATTGCCGATCCCGATGGGCGCGCCGCCATTGCCGAGAATGCGCCGCCATATCTGGCGACGGCGGGGGCGGGGGATGTGCTGGCCGGAATCGCGGGCGGTCTGCTGGCGCAGGGAATGCCCCCGTTCGAGGCCGCCTGCGCGGCGGTTTGGCTGCATGGGGAGGCAGCGCGGGAGGCCGGGCCGGGATTGATCGCCGACGATCTGCCCGAAGCGCTGCGAGGGGTCTATAGCCGGCTATATTCTGTGATCGAAAGGGCTTGACCGAACCGCGCGAATCAGACCGCCAATTGGAGAGGTCGAAATGGCGCTGGTTCGCCGGTGATTGAGGGGATGGCAACATGACACCTGCCGCTGCCGGATGCGTCCGGCAGCGAAACCCCTGATTCTGCACTGAAAATGGCTCAGGCAGTGACCTGATAGGTGGCCGAGGCGACCACTTCGCCATCACCCCCGCGCTGCGCGGTCACGTTCCATGTGCCCGCCGCCTGGGCGAGAAGGGCAACCCTGACTGTCGTTTTAGCCGGCACAGGAACTGTGTCGTGCCACCAGGGCTTCCAGCCGTCGTCAAGCCCGTCGAGAAGCCGTACGGCGTGGCCGGCCACATGCACCGAGACGGGTGCATCGAGGCTGTTCGCGAGGGTCAAAACCATTGCCTTGCCTGACTTCACGGTGCCGAGCGAAGCGGGCGCGCCGCTCTTCCCGCCGATGGAGAGCTCGACGCGAACGGCATCCTTCAGCGGAATATCAGCCGGCAAATCGTTTGGCGGGAGCGGCGCGGGCGGGCCGGAGGGCATCGGCCCGGCGGGACCCACGGGCGTAACCACCGCGAGCCGGATCGGCTCCTGCGCAGTTTCGATCTCGATGATGGTCGCGTCCGCATCGTCGATGGTCGCGGCCACGTCCACCCGGCCGCCCGGCGGGATCTGCAGGCGGCCTTCCTTCAGTTCGAAGGGCTGGGCAACCGGCTGGCCGTCGATGGCAATCGCGTAAACCGCTGGCCCCTTGAGCCGCAGACGCAGGAACAGGGGCGTGGCGTTCACCAACCGCAACCGGCTGCGGCCGCTGGCCGGACCCTGGAAGGTCGGCGAGAACTCGCCGTTCACGGGGAAGATCGGCACTCCGCTCTCGGGCGGAAACGACTGGATGAACAGGAGGTTGTCCGAGGCGTAGGCCGGCGTGCCGGGCTCGTCCACGATCAAGGCCCCGCAGAGCGCGCGGCGGGCAAGGGTCGGGGAGGCCGCGTGGTACCAGAAGGTGCCGGCGTCCTTCGGCGTAAACTGAAGCAGCTTGCTCTGCCCGCCGGCGACTGAGGCAGAAGCGGCGGTAGCCGCGTCGGCCGGCAGGCGCACGCCCTGCCATGTCAGGGCCACGCTCTCCGTGAGCGAATTCGCGAACTGCACCGCGAGCTCGCTTCCCTTCTTCACCCGCAGCAGCGGGCCGGGGAGTGAGTCGTTGAACAGTGCGAGGTTGCCCTGGCCGGCAATGGCCGGTCGGCTACCCTCCGCGGCCGTAAGCGCAAACGGTCCGTTGGCCGGCCCCTGCGCAAGCGCCCAATCCGGGATCAAGGCACCGGCGGCCCCGGCGAAAGACAGGGCCGCAGCCCCCTTGAGAACGTTGCGACGAGAGGGAATCGGCGTGCTCACGCTGCATCTCCTGGCAGGGTGGGGGGACCATGTTACGCGGCCGGAAAAAGGGCAAGCGGCTTTGCTCATGCGCTTCGCATCACCGTGGATGGTGGCGCGCGCCACGCGAGCGGGGGCTGCGCACGTCACCGACGAGCGGGAGCTTGGCAGCACTCGCTTTCGGCCCGTGCGCCGTCGCGTTTCGGCGGGGGCTTCGCCGCCGCGGGATGCGGCGTCCTGCCGTGGCGCCAGCGGGATGGGAGCCTCCACCCGTGCGCGCCATTTTCTTGCTGCGCGCCCGCGCGGGCATGATATAAGCCGCGACCCGAACGGCGCGTGCGGCCTCGTGCGCGAGCGGTGGAGCCGTGCCCGGAGGCGTCGTGCGCTCAAGCGCGTCGGCGTTTCTCCCGTGCCCGGCCTCCCTTCGCGGGCATGACGGGCCTTTGGGCGCGACGGGCCTTTGGCGAGACGGGGCCGCGGGCGTGGCGGAACTGGTAGACGCGCGGGATTTAGGTTCCCGTGACGCAAGTCGTGGGGGTTCGAAACCCTCCGCCCGCACCAATGCCGCCGCATGCCCGCGCGTCGGCCGCCGCAAGGTGGTCCGGTCGGGGGCAGGTCCACCGTGCCGCGCGGCCTCCGGCGATTGCCGCGGGATGCCGGTGACAGCGCTGAATTCAAGTTAACGCGCCTGGCGCGATGAGGATGTGAAGGCAAGACGATGCAGGTGACCGAGACCGGGGCCGAGGGCCTCAAGCGCGCTTTCCGTGTGGTGGTGTCCGCCGCCGACCTCGACGCCCGGGCCGACGCCCGGCTCAACGAGCTGAAGGGCCAGGTGAAGCTGAACGGCTTCCGCCCCGGCAAGGTGCCCGTGGCCCATCTCAAGCGCGTCTACGGCAAGTCCGTGATGTCCGAGATCATCGAGCAGACCGTCAACGAGACCAACGGCAAGATCGTCGAGGAGCACGGCTTCAAGCTGGCGCTCCAGCCCCGGATCAAGGGTCCGGAAGAGGATCCCCAGTTCCAGACCCTGCTCGATGGCGGCAAGGACCTCGCCTATGACGTCGAGCTGGAGATCCTGCCGAAGATCGAGCTCGGCAACTTCAAGGACATCTCCGTCGAGAAGCCGGTGGTCGAGGTGACGCAGGCCGAGGTCGACGAAGCGGTGCAGCGCATCGCCGACGCCAACCGCCCCTTCGCGACGAAGGAAGGTCCGGCCGCCGAGGGTGACCGCGTCACCATCGACTTCACCGGCTATGTGGACGGCGAGAAGTTCCAGGGCGGCGAAGGCCAGGACATCGACGTCCTCATCGGCTCCAAGGGCTTCATCCCCGGCTTCGAGGAGCAACTCGTCGGCGCCAGCGCCGGTGAGAACCGCACCCTGAGCGTCACCTTCCCCGAGGCCTACGCGGCCAAGGAGCTGGCCGGCAAGGCCGCGACCTTCGAGGTGACCGTGAAGTCCGTCGACGCGCCCGGCGCGGTCACCGTCGACGACGCCTTCGCCGCGACCCTCGGCCAGGAGAGCCTCGAGAAGCTCAAGGAGACCGTGAAGGAGCGGATCGCGCAGGAGTACGCCGGCGCCGCCCGCCAGAAGGTGAAGCGCGCTCTCCTGGACGGCCTTGATGCGACCCACAAGTTCGACGTGCCGGAAGGCCTCGTGGAGCAGGAATTCTACGGCGTGTGGAGCCGGGTGAACGAGGATCTCGCCGCCCAGGGCCGCACCTTCGCCGATGAAGGCACGACCGAGGAAGAGGCCCGCCAGGATTACCGTCGCATCGCCGAGCGCCGCGTGCGCCTCGGGCTGGTGCTTGCGGAAATCGGGGAGCGCAACAATATCCAGGTTTCCGACGACGAGGTGACGCGCGCGGTGGTCGAACGGGCCCGCCAGTTCCCCGGCCAGGAGCAGCAGGTGTGGGACTATTACCGCCGCACCCCTGAGGCTCTGGCGTCCGTGCGCGCCCCCCTGTTCGAGGAGAAGGTTGTCGACTTCCTCCTGGAGCTTGCCAACGTGACCGAGAAGACGGTCACCAAGGAAGAGCTCTTCAAGGATGACGAGGACGAGAAGGCGGCCTGAGGCTCGGGTCGCGATCCGTCCTGCGACGAAATCGCGCGGCACGCCGGTGGCGGCGTGCCCTTACCCGCGCCCTCCCATGCGCCCCCCGGGGGATTTAAGATGCGTGATCCTGTCGATACTTACATGAATTACCTGATCCCCATGGTGGTCGAGCAGACCAACCGTGGCGAGCGGTCCTACGACATCTTTTCCCGCCTCCTGAAGGAGCGCATCCTTTTCCTCACCGGCCCGGTTGAGGACGGCATGTCCACCCTCGCGGTGGCGCAGCTGCTGTTCCTCGAGGCGGAAAATCCGAAGAAGGAAATCTCGATGTACATCAACTCCCCCGGGGGAGTGGTGACGTCGGGCCTCGCCATCTACGACACCATGCAGTTCATCAAGCCGGCGGTGTCGACGCTTTGCATCGGCCAGGCGGCCTCCATGGGCTCGCTGCTGCTGACCGCGGGTGAGAAGGGCATGCGATTCGCGCTGCCGAACGCCCGGATCATGGTCCATCAGCCGTCCGGCGGCTTCCAGGGCCAGGTGACGGACATCATGCTGCACGCCCAGGAAATCCTCAGCCTCAAGAAGCGGCTGAATGAAATCTACGTGAAGCATACCGGCCAGCCCTTCGAGGCCATCGAGAATGCGCTCGAGCGCGACAACTTCATGACCTCCGAAGCCGCTAAGGAGTTCGGGCTCATCGATTCCGTGATCGACAAGCGCCCGACCGACGAGGCCGCCAAGGCCGCCTGAGGTCGAGCACGAGCTTGGCCGCAGGGCGGGGGCGGGCAATTGCGATAGTTGGGCAACAGGCCCGGCGTTCTCGCAATGCCCCACTTGCGTGCGGTGCAAGATCGCGCTTGCATGTCGTTAAGCCGGCATCGGATGCCGCGTTGTCGGCCCCCGCCTGATGGTGGGGGCCTTCGCGTTTCAGGGCCATGAACCGTCGGACGCCGGACTTCGTAGAGAGTTCTGGGTTCAGACTTGCGAAAGGTCATGGGCGGACGATCGGCGGACGGCGCGACCCCAGGGTCGGCGGCGGTGAGTCCCTTGGTCTGGGGAATGTCGCCCGCCTGCCTTGATCGCGTCGCCTCAAGGTGGTTGGCTTTTGAAAAGTCGATCACCACATTCGGGTTTGGCGAGGTTTTTGCTTCGTACAAACCCCATATGAGGCCCTGACGAAATGGCCGGTCATATGTCCGGTTCGTGAGGGCGTTAGGAGACGTAAGATGAGCAAGACCGGCGGCAGCGACAGCCAGAACACGCTTTACTGCTCGTTCTGCGTCAAGAGCCAGCATGAGGTCAGGAAGCTCATCGCCGGACCCACCGTGTTCATCTGCGACGAGTGCGTCGAGTTGTGCATGGACATCATCCGGGAAGAGTCGAAGTCCTCTCTGGTGAAGTCGCGGGATGGCATCCCGACCCCGAAGGAGATCCGCAAGGTCCTCGATGACTACGTCATCGGCCAGGACCACGCGAAGAAGGTCCTCTCCGTGGCGGTGCACAACCACTACAAGCGTCTCAACCACGCCACCAAGCACGGCGACGTGGAACTCGCGAAGTCCAACATCCTGCTGATCGGGCCCACGGGCTCCGGCAAGACGCTGCTCGCGCAGACGCTGGCGCGCATCCTCGATGTGCCCTTCACCATGGCCGACGCCACCACGCTGACCGAAGCCGGCTACGTGGGCGAGGACGTGGAGAACATCATCCTCAAGCTGCTCCAGGCGGCCGACTACAATGTCGAGCGGGCGCAGCGCGGCATCGTCTACATCGACGAGATCGACAAGATCAGTCGCAAATCCGACAATCCGTCCATCACCCGCGACGTCTCGGGCGAGGGCGTGCAGCAGGCCCTCTTGAAGATCATGGAAGGTACGGTGGCGTCCGTTCCTCCCCAGGGCGGCCGCAAGCATCCCCAGCAGGAATTCCTGCAGGTCGACACCACCAACATCCTCTTCATCTGCGGCGGCGCCTTCGCCGGCCTCGACAAGATCATCTCGTCCCGCTCCAAGGGCTCCACCTCCATCGGCTTCCAGGCCAAGGTGGCGCCGCCCGAGGATCGCCGGCCCGGCGAGGTGTTCCGCGAGGTCGAGCCCGAGGATCTGCTGAAGTACGGCCTCATCCCTGAGTTCATCGGCCGCCTGCCCGTGCTGGCGACGCTGGGTGATCTCGACGAGGAGGCGCTGAAGAAGATCCTCTCCGAGCCGAAGAACGCGCTGGTCAAGCAGTACCAGCGGCTGTTCGAGATGGAGAGCGTGGACCTCACCATCCACGAGGAGGCCCTCGGCGCCATCGCCCGCAAGGCGATCGAGCGCAAGACCGGCGCCCGTGGCCTTCGCTCCATCATGGAAGGCATCCTGCTGGACACCATGTTCGACCTCCCCGGTCTGGAGGGGGTCGAAGAGGTGGTCATCAGCCGGGAAGTCGTCGAGCAGAACGCGCGTCCGCTCTACATCTACGCCGATCGCGTCGGCGACGCGGGCGCCAGTGCGTGACGTGTCGGACCCCGCGCCTCTCCCCAGACCTCGCGGTTTCGGGAGAGGGCGGGACACGACCGGAGTTCAGCCGGCCCGGATCCGTTCCGGCCGGCGGATGGTCCCGGTTCGGGTCAGGGCCCGGGGCATGAGGCGGGAGATGACGACCGGGGCCGATGCGCCGGCTCGCCCTCTTCTCGGGGGGCTCGCCCGGAAGGGACGATCCTCCAAAGAGGTCAATGGTGTGCCCTTGAAACGGGCAGGTTGCGTGTCCATCTACTTTTCGAAAGTTCCGGTCTCGGGGGTCGGACCTCGTGCCTCCTGCGGTGCAAGCCGCTTCAGCATTGAAAATCCAC
>JAYSCE010000177.1:0-8376 GCA_041915035.1 Xanthobacter sp. | reverse complement strand
AGTGAGTCGAAAAGGCCGGGCGCGCGCCCGGCCTTTTGCGTTCTTGCGGCGACCGCGCGCCGGTTCACTTGGCGCCCAGCAGCTCCGGCACGCTGAGGAGGACGAACTCGTTGTCGTCGTTCTTCTGCGGGCTGCGGCCGGCCGAATAGGGCAGGTTGTTGTCGTTGCCCACCACGATCTCGGTGGGACTCACCATCACCACGTCCTCGATGGTGAAGAAGGGGAAGTCGAGCACGCCCTCGGTGCCGCCCTGCTTCGCCTTGCCGTTTGGATCCTTGATGGCGAGAAGGTCGATATAGCCGACCTTGCGCACCGGCTGGCCGGCGGTCTCGGGCGAGAAGGCGATCTTGTAGACGCGCTTGAACTGGGCCGGCTTGTCGAAGCAGCTCGGCTCGACCTTGCCGGCGGCGCAGGCCTTGAAGCGGGAGCCTTCCAGGCTGTCGCGCTCGATGACGAGGCCGTGGGTGTCGTCAATCATGTTGAAGTCGCCAATGGCATTGCCCGCCACCGCCAGCGGATACTTCCACGAGCGGCCGGTCCATTCGCGCTTGCCGAGGTCGAACTCGACGATGCGCAGGACTTCCGCATCACCCACCTTCTCCTTGCCGCCCGCCGCGGCATCGAACAGAGGGCCTTCGAGCAGCGCATAGAGCTTCGTCTTGTCCGGGGAGAGGGCCATGCCCTCGAAGCCCTTGGAACGATAGACGTTGAACGCCACCTTGCCATCCGGCGTGCCCGGCGTGGTGACGACGGGATGATCGGGCGAGCGCACCACCTTTCCGTCCACCTTGGTCTCGAACACGGCCTTCACCTTGCCGTCGAGGTCGGTCTCGATGAGGAAGGGGCCGAACTCGTCGCCGAACCACAGGCTGTCACCCACGCGCTGGATCGATTCGAGGTCGAAGTCGGATCCGGTCAGGTAGCGGGTGGCGGTGCCCTCCATGACGATGGGGTAGGGCACCTTGCGATCGGGGTCGCTGATGAAGATGGTCTTCAGGCGCTCGATGGTGCCGGCCTTGAAGTCCATCTTCAGCCGGTGCGCCGTCAGCAAGGCGTCCGGCGAATTGGCCTTGGAGCCGAAGCCGTTGTCGGTGAGCACGAGGAACGTACCGTCACCCTCGGAGACGATGCCCGAGAAGCCCTGCACCGGCTGCCCGTCGAACGGCAGCGAGAGGCCCGTCTCGCGCGGCGCAGCGGGATTGGAAAGAACGCTCACGCCCTTCACGCTGCTGATGGCGTCGATGCGCGCGCGATCGGCATTGGTGAACTTGCCCGACGTCTTCAACGCATCCGGCGCGTCTGCGGGGGCGGGGACGAAAGTGGCGGCCGGCAGGACCACATGTCCGGCGAGGACGGCCGGGAAGGCGGTGCCTTCGGGGGACTTATCCTGCGAAAGGGCGGGTGAAACGAAGGCGGCGCTGGCAAGCAGCGCGAGGGCAACGCATTTCAGGGTGCGCATGGG
Organism: Xanthobacter sp.; assembly: GCA_041915035.1. Lineage (GTDB taxonomy): Bacteria > Pseudomonadota > Alphaproteobacteria > Rhizobiales > Xanthobacteraceae > Xanthobacter. Next base: position 6,914 of record JAYSCE010000177.1, on the reverse strand, counting down.
AAACCTCCAAAGGTCCGTGCGCACCGCATCTGCGGCACCATCCTTGACGCGGCGGAGACAGCCGCGCGAACTTTGCATGACCTAAAGGAAGATCAGATCCATTTCAGCCGGCGGAACGTCCACAGGAGGACGAAGCCGAGCAGCAGAAGGAACACGCAGAGCGCCCAGAAGGCCGCGGGATCGGTGCTGCCGGGACTGCCGCCCACGTTCATGCCGAACATGCCCGAAATCAGCGTCATGGGGGCGAACACCACCGTGACCACAGCAAGCACCAGCATGGACTTGTTCATCTGCTCGGCGCGGGCGTCCACCATCTGGTCGCGGATGACCGCCGCCCGCTCGCGCACGCTGTCCAGCTCTTCGGAGAAGCGGGCCACGCGGTCGGCCGCGTCGCGCAGGCGGTTTCGGTCCTTCGGCCCCATCCAGGGGTCATCCTCGAGCGCGAAATGATTGAGCGCCTCGCGCTGGGGCGCGATGTGCCGGCGCAGCTTGATGGCCACCCGGCGCAGCACCGCGAGCTTGGGCAGAAGCTCGGATGTCTCGGTGACGAGGACGGCATCCTCGAGCTCGTCCGCCTCCTCGATCAGGGTCGTCACCACCGCGTCCACCCGCTCCACGAGGCGCATGGAGAGGTCGGCCACGAACTCGCCCTGGGAGCGCGGGCAGCGGCCACGGCCGAGTGCATCCTCGAAATCGGCGATGGCGGAAAGGAAGTCGTGCTGAACCGAGACGATGCGCTGGGCATCCACCCAGAGATGAACGGTGATGAGCTCCTCGGGGAGCGCGTTGCGCTGCAAATTGATGCCGCGCAGGGAGAGGAGCGCACCATCAGCGAACATCACGCATCGCGGGCGGCACTGGTCCTCGGCCATGATTTCCAGCGCGTGCCCCTCCAGGCCACTGTCGACCCGCAGCCACGTCTGCGGCGCGCGGGGCAGATGGCGGAAATGCAGCCAGACAAAGCCGCCGTCGGGCGCCGTCGCGGAGATGGCATCCTCCGGTTTGATGCGACCTGCGCCACCTTTGCCATCGAACCACCATGCCGAGACGAGGCCCTGCGTGTCGATGGTGGAGGCGAGAGCGGCCATGGCAGGTTCCGTCGCTGACGTTACGGGCCTTCCTCGCACGATTGCACGACGCGAAAAAGTCTGGCGTTACGTCAACTCACCGCTGGGCCAGCGCGTCGAGAATCCGCACCCAGCTTCGCGTGCCCTTGTGGAACGACGTGAGGTCGTATTTCTCATTGGGCGAGTGGACGCGATCGTCATCGAGCGCGAAGCCGATCAGCAGCGTGTCCACGCCCAGCCGGTCCTTGAACTGGCCGACAACCGGGATGGAGCCGCCCGAGCCGATGGTGACGGGGGAAACGCCCCATTCCACCGCGAGCGCCCCGGCGGCGTGGCCGAGATCCGGGCTGTCCGGCGGAACGAGGAAGGCGCGGGCGCCCTCGCCCCAGTGGAACACAGCCCGGCAGTCGGCGGGCACCCGTGCCGCCACGAACGCCTCGAAGCCGGCGCGCAGCTTGGCCGGATCCTGGTCCGCCACGAGCCGGAAGGAGATCTTGGCGGTCGCCTGGGCGGGGATGATGGTCTTGGTGCCGGCGCCGGTGTAGCCGCCGAACATGCCGTTGACTTCGAAGGTCGGGCGCGACTGGATCTGCTCGATGACCAGCCGGTCGCTTTCGCCGGCCGAGACCGAGAGGCCGACCGGCTTCAGGAAGGCCTCGGCGGTCAGCCCCAACGCCTGCCAGCGGGCACGGACGTCGGCGGGCGGTTCGCGCACATCGTCGTAAAAGCCGGGCAGGGTCACGCGGCCGTCGGCGTCATGGGCTTCGGCGAGGATGGCCGCCAGCACATGGATGGGGTTGCGCGCCGCGCCGCCGAACAGGCCCGAATGCAGATCCCGGTCGGCGCCCTCAATGGTCAGCTCGGTGTGCAGGATGCCCCGCAGCGAGCTGGTGATGGAGGGCGTGCGCTGGTCCCACATCCCCGTGTCGCAGACGAGGGCCACATCAGCCGAAAGCTCGCTTGCGTGGGCCGCAAGGAAGCCAGGGAGGTTGGGCGAGCCGCATTCCTCTTCGCCCTCCAGCAGCACGGTGACGTCCACGGGAAGGGCGCCGCGGGTCGTTCGAAACGCCCTGAGCGCTTCGAGGAAGGTCAGCACCTGCCCCTTGTCGTCGCACGCGCCGCGGCCGACGATGGTGCGCCGCCCATCCGGCGTCGTGCCGAGGCGCGGCTTAAACGGCGGCGTCTCCCACAGATCGAGCGGGTCCACGGGCTGCACGTCGTAATGGCCGTAGAACAGCACGCGCCGTGACGCGCCGGTGTCGGTGCGGGCGACGACAACCGGGTGGCCGGCGGTGGGATGCACGGTGGCGGTGAAGCCGAGGGCCTCAAGCTCTCCGGCCACCCACTGCGCGGCGTCCCTGCAGGCGCCCGCATGGGCGGGATCGGTGGAGATGGACGGAATCCTGAGGAAGTCGAACAGACGCCCCAGCGCCCCGTCGAGCCCCGCATCAACCGCCTTCAGAATCGGATCGAGTTCCGATGCCGCCATCTCAACCTCCGCCAGCGCGACCTCTGTACCGGGCCGCGATGGGCCCGGAATCGCAGGGATGCTGGCGGTCGCGGGACCGTCTGGCAAGGTGCCAGACGGTTTGGCGTCAGGTCAGCCGGCGGTGACGAGATCGGTGGGCGATGCAATCACTGCGGATGCAGGACGCCCTAGACGGCGTGCGCGCTGGAGCACAGAGCCGATGCGCCGGTAGAGCAGCCGCGGGGCGACGGGCGTGCCGAGCGCGGCGTCGTAGCCGGTCCGGCCGGCGACACGCACCAGCTGCTGTGCCGGAACCTCCGCCACGAGCACGGCAGGAATGCCGGCACCGAAGCGGAAGGGGTTGGTGGGGGCATCCTCGGGATCATCCACCTGCACCACGAGCACGTCGGCCGTGCCTTGGGCGGCAGGATCGGTCACTTCGTCGATGGAGGCGACCTCGCGCACAGATCCGACCCCGAGGGCGGACAGGGCGAGGCGCGTCGCCTGGCGACGTTCCATATTGGCATCGAGGAGGACGATGCGGGCAGTGGGCAACACCTTCATGAGGCGCTCCAGGTCATGGCGCGCCTCGGTCCGCATCCGCAAGGGAGGAAGGCTCGGGCACGCGTGTTGAGCATCTCTGCCGACGCGACCCCGCAATCTCGCCGACACGCTATGACACTACCGTTAGGAGCCTTCTGACGCAACACTTTCGACATTGCCACAACGGCAAGGCCACAGGAGTAAGGTCAAGCTGCCGTTAGGTACCGACGGGCGGTGTGGAAGCACCTTGAGCCTTGCCTTGGCGCGGGCGAGACCGGGGATGGCCCCCTCCCGCGCTCCGTCAGCGCTTGCTGATGCTCCCCAGGATACCCCTCAAGATGGCCTTTCCCAGCTGGGAGCCGACCTGAGTCGCCACGGATCGTGCCACCTGCCGCACAACCACTTCCGTGGTGGACATGCGCGTGCTCGGCCGGGGGCCGACGGTACCGGTGGTCCGCCCGGTTGTGGTCGGGACGCGCGGCGTCGTTGAACCCTGGCGGGGCGCGCCGTCGCGCGGTACCGGCTCGACCTTCGGCGCGCCGGTGGCGGTGCCGAGGACACCGCCGAGGATGCTATCGAGAATGCTGCCGCCGCTCGAGGACGGCGCGGCCTCCTCCGGCTCCGGCTGGGCCTTTTCCTCGGCCCGCGCCTGAAGCATCTCGAAGGCCGATTCGCGGTCCACCGCCGTGTCGTAGAGGTGTCCCACCGGGCTCTTCGCCAGGATGGCCGCACGTTCTGCGGGCGTGAGCGGCCCGATGCGGCCCGAGGGCGGGCGGATGAGGGTGCGCTCCACCATGGAGGGAATGCCGTTGCCCTCGAGCATGGAGACCAGTGCCTCGCCCTTGCCCAGTTCCATGATGGCCTTGGCCGTGTCGAGGTCCGGATTGGGACGGAAGGTTTCGGCGGCGGCCTTCACGGCCTTCTGGTCACGCGGGGTGAAGGCGCGCAGTGCGTGCTGCACCCGGTTGCCGAGCTGGGCCAGCACCGTCTCAGGCACGTCCAGCGGGTTCTGGGTGACGAAATAGACGCCGACCCCCTTGGAGCGGATGAGGCGTACCACCTGCTCCACCTTCTCCAGCAACGCCTTCGGGGCCTCGTTGAAGAGCAGGTGGGCTTCATCGAAGAAGAAGACCAGCTTCGGCTTGTCCGGATCGCCCACCTCAGGCAGCCGCTCGAACAGCTCGGAGAGCAGCCAGAGCAGGAAGCAGGAATAGAGGCGGGGCGAGCCCATCAATTTGTCGGCGGCGAGGATGTTGATGGTGCCGTAGCCGGAGCGGTCGATCCGCATGATGTCGGCGATGTCCAGCGCTGGCTCGCCGAAGAACTTGTCCGCGCCCTGGTTCTCCAAGACGAGCAACTGGCGCTGGATGGCGCCGACGCTCTGCGTGGACACGTTGCCATAGGTGGCGGTCAGTGCCGCGGCATTGGCCGAGACGTGGGCCAGCATGGCCCTGAGGTCCTTGAGGTCGAGCAGCAGCAGGCCCTGTTCGTCGGCAACCCGGAAGACGATGTTGAGCACGCCCTCCTGCGTCTCGTTCAGCCCCATCAGGCGGGCGAGCAGCAGAGGCCCCATCTCGGAGATGGTGGCACGCACGGGGTGGCCCTGCTCGCCGAACATGTCCCAGAAGATCACCGGGAAGCTGTCCGGCGTGTACGTTATGCCCACTTCCTCGGCGCGCTTCACCAGGAAATCCTTCGCCTCGCCCTCGGCGGCGACGCCGGAGAGGTCGCCCTTGATGTCGGCGGCGAACACCGGCACTCCGGCCCGCGAGAAGCCTTCCGACAGCACCTGCAGCGTCACCGTCTTGCCGGTGCCGGTGGCGCCGGTGACGAGGCCGTGGCGGTTGGCAAGGCGCAGGGTGAGATATTCGTCCTTCGATTTCGCATGGGTCGCTGCCGCCTCGACGCGGCCGAGGAAGCTGCGCCCGACCAGGATGCGGCCGTCGGATTCGGGGGCCGGAGCCCGCCCGCCGGAGGGCGCTGCGGACGCGGTTCGCGGTACCGAGGTGCGACTCCAGGGGCCGGGGGAGGGCGCCGCGCTGGCCGGCGTGCTTTGCTCGGGGCTCGTCCCGGACGTCGTTCCTCGGCTCGTCCCTGGGCCTTTGGCCATGGCGGTGTCCTCGCTCGGGCATGCGGTCCAGCCGAATCGCACCTTCGGATCCGGCTACGGCATCGCGATGTTTTCGCCCGCCGCAGGGGTGTGGGCAAGCCCGTTGCCGCGGCGCTTGCGCTTGTACCCGCCGGGGCTGGCAACCGATGCTCCCGCTTGCGAAAGCGCGCCATGCTCGGCAATGTTCAGGACAGTCTCGCCTGCGATGCGGCGCAAGGAGATGGCATGGACGAGTTGATTGCGCGTCTGACCGAGCGGGTCGAGGTGGATGCCCCGACCGCCGCGGCCCTAGTGGCTATCGTCATCCAGTTTCTTGCCCGAGAGGCGCCGGCCGAAGCCATGGCGCCGCTTTACGACACCCATCCTTGGGCCAAGGCCCTCGCCGACGCTGCGCCGCGCGAAGACGCCACCGCCCAGTCCGAGCGCCATTTCGGCGGCATGGCGCGGCTCATGATGGTCGCCGACCGCATGATGGCCCACGGCCTCACCATGCCGCAGGTCCAGCTCGCGGTCCGCGAGACGGTGGCCTATGCCCGCGAGACGGTGGGCGCGGAACCCGTGAACCTTCTCGTGCGCTCGGTGCCCGGCCTCACCCACGTGGTCTGAAGGTCGCGGGGGCAGTTGACTCGGCTCGCGGTTGTGGCCTGATCTTGATGCCGGCGCGCACAAGCCGGATTTGAAGGGGGGTCGCATGTCCTATCCCATCATCGAGATCGAAGGCGTCGGCGCGGTCTATGCCGAAAAGCTGAAAGCCGCCGGCATCACCACCACCGAGGGACTGCTCGAGAGGGCCAAGTCGCCCAAGCTGCGCAAGGAGCTGGCGGCAGCGACGGGGATCGACGAGAGCCGTGTCCTCAAATGGGCCAACATGGCCGACCTGATGCGCATCAAGGGCGTGGGCGAGGAATATTCCGAGCTGCTCGAGGCGGCGGGCGTGGACACGGTGAAGGAACTCAAGACCCGCGTGCCCGCCAACCTCACCAAGGCCATGGCCGAGGCGAACGCCAAGCGCAAGCTGGTGCGCGCCCTGCCCACCGAGAGCATGGTGGAAAAGTGGGTGGCGCAGGCCAAGGACCTTCCGCCGGTGCTCACCTACTGAGACGGCAGCCCGCCAAAGCCGCGCCGGCATGCCGCCGGAGCGGCCCGCGGGACGTTTTGCGCCGGACCCTTGAAAACGGCGGAGGCTGCCCGTAATAGAGGGCGCGCGTGCCGCGGTAGCTCAGCTGGTAGAGCAACGCATTCGTAATGCGTGGGTCGGGGGTTCGAATCCCTTCCGCGGCACCATTTGCCCATCGGCTGGCGTCGATTGGCGTCGAAAAATCAAAGAAAATCGAGCGGTGGATGGGCCCGAACGTCGCGGGGCGTCGATGGCCGTCTGTTGGCATCGGTGAGTGCCAACACATCCGGATGCCAACACGATGCCGCGTTGGGACGTTGCCGTCCGCGCCGCGAAGCCCCAGGCAAAACCTGTGAAACTGTCGGATGGCGGTGGCCTTCAGCTGCAGGTCGCGCCGACGGGCGGGAGTTCTGGCGCTTGGCTTGGCGGTCCGATGGCAAGCAAAGCAGCTGGCGCTGGGTGCCTATCCCGCAGTTGGTCTGGAGCGGGACGCAGGGCGGTCCGGACGATCGCCAAGGTGACTTGGCTGCATGACTTGGCTGCTTGGCATCGCGCGCCCCGACCTCGGGCAGTGACCTATCGCCGACATCACCGCGGCGGAGGTGCTGA
>JAYSCE010000176.1:0-8383 GCA_041915035.1 Xanthobacter sp. | reverse complement strand
TGGTCGCGGCCACCTCCCTGCCCATGAATGCGGATTTCGAGGCGGGCTATGCGCCCGACCCGGCCGGCGTCGCCGAGAGTGTCACCCTGTGCGTCGGAACCGGCGTGTCCGGCCTCTCCATCGAGGACGCGACGGGGGATGCGGCGCATCCGCTTTACGATCTCGATGAGGCGGTCGCCCGCGTGCGCGCGGCGCGCAGGGCCATCGACGCCACCGGTGGCGACGTGATCCTCACCGCCCGCGCGGAATGCTTCCTGGTGGGCCGGACCGACCTCTCCGAGGTCATCACCCGCCTGAAGGCCTATGCGGCGGCGGGGGCGGACTGCCTCTATGCGCCGGGCATCAGGACACGGGACGACATCTCCGCCGTGGTGGAGGCGGTGGCGCCGCTGCCGGTGAATGTGCTGATGCCGGGTTCGACGGGGCTCGGTGTCGCCGACCTCGCGGGCCTCGGCGCGCGCCGCATCAGCGTCGGCAGCACCCTGAGCCGCGTCGCCTGGGGCGCCTTCGTCGCCTCGGTGGAGGAGATCCGCGACGCCGGCACCTTCAGCAAGTTCGCGGGCGCCGTGCCCTTTGCCGAGATCAACGGCTTCTTCCGCGCCGGGAGCGACAAGTGATGGCCGGCGCTCCGTCCAATCCCCTCGGCGCGCCCGTAGACGTCGCCCCCGCCCGCCGGCCGGAGCTGACGACGCTGGAGGGCCACCACGTCCGCCTCGTGCCGTTCGATGCGACCCGGCACGCGGCCTCGCTCTTCGCTTTGTCCCATGGGCCGGAGAAGGAGGCCCTGTGGGCCTATCTCTCCCCCGCCCCGTTCCCGGATGAAGCCGCCTTCACCGCCTTCTATGGCGAGGCCGCGAAGAAGGCGGATCCGCTGCTCTTCACCATCGAGGAGACGATGAGCGGCCGGGCGGTGGGCCATGCCACCTACATGCGCATCGAGCCGGCGCAGCGGGTGATCGAGGTGGGAAACATCCTCTACACCCCGGCCCTCCAGCGCACGCGGGGGGCGACGGAGGCCATGTATCTCATGGCCCGCCACGCCTTCGAGGATCTCGGCTATCGCCGCTACGAATGGAAGTGCAACGCGCTCAACGCCCCCTCCCGGCAGGCGGCGGCGCGGCTCGGCTTCACCTTCGAGGGACTGTTTCGCCAGCACATGATCGTCAAGGGCCGCAACCGGGACACCGCCTGGTTCTCCCTGCTCGACACCGAATGGCCGCGCGCCAAGGCGGCCTTCGAGGCGTGGCTGGCGCCGGACAATTTCGATGAAAACGGCCGCCAGCTCCGGCGGCTGGAGGACATTCGCGCGGCTCTTTAACCCCGCGCGACAATGAAAGAGGACAGACCATGGGTGGACGACTTCAGGGCAAGACCGCGCTGGTGACGGCGGCGGGACAGGGCATCGGCCGCGCCATCGCGGAAACCTTCGTACGCGAGGGCGCGAGCGTGATCGCCACCGATCTCGACGCCGGCAAGCTGGCTGGCCTCGAGGGGGCGCAGACGCGGTCGCTGGACGTGCTCTCCACCGACGCCGTGACGGCGCTGGCCAAGGAGATCGGCCCGATCAACGTGCTGGTGAACGCCGCTGGCTACGTGCACCAGGGCACCATCTTCGAGACCAGCGAGAAGGACTGGGACTTCTCCTTCGACCTCAATGTGAAGTCCATGCACCGCACCATCTCGGCCTTCCTGCCGGGCATGCTGGAGACGGGCGCGGGCTCCATCGTCAACATCGCCTCGGCCGCCTCCTCCATCCGCGGCGTGCCGAACCGCTATGCCTACGGCACCACCAAGGCGGCGGTGATCGGCCTCACCAAGGCTGTGGCGGCGGACTTCATCCAGAAGGGCGTGCGCGCCAACGCCATCTGCCCCGGCACGATCCAGTCGCCCTCGCTGGACGAGCGCATCGCCGCCGTCTCGGCCCAGACAGGCCGCTCGCTGGAGCAGGTGCGCGCCGATTTCGTCGGCCGCCAGCCCATGGGGCGCCTCGGCACGCCGGAGGAGATCGCCGCGCTCGCGCTCTATCTCGCCTCCGATGAAAGCGCCTTCACCACGGGGCAGATCCACGTCATCGACGGCGGCTGGGCGCTCTGAGCGGGAGGGGGTTCCAAGATGCACATTCTGGTCATCGGCGGCGCCGGCATGGTCGGCCGCAAGCTCATCGAGCGCCTCGCCCGCGACGGCCGCCTCGGCGGCAAGCCCATCACCCGCATCACCGCCCACGACGTGGTGACGCCGAAGCCACCGCAAGCGCCCTTTCCCATCGACACCCGCGTCTCCGACCTTTCCGTTCCCGGCGAGGCGGCGGCGCTGGTGGCAGACCGGCCGGACGTGATCCTGCACCTCGCGGCCATCGTCTCCGGCGAGGCGGAAGCGGATTTCGAGAAGGGCTATCGCATCAATCTCGACGGCACGCGCCACCTGTTCGACGCGGTGCGGCTGATCGAGGGCTATACGCCCCGCCTCGTCTTCACCTCGTCCATCGCGGTGTTCGGCGCGCCCTTCCCGGAGGCCATTCCGGACGAGTATTTCCACACGCCGCTCACCTCCTACGGCACGCAGAAGGCCATGGGCGAGTTGCTGCTGGCGGACTATACGCGGCGCGGCTTCTTCGACGGCATCGGCATCCGCCTGCCCACCATCTGCGTGCGGCCCGGCCTGCCCAACAAGGCGGCCTCCGGCTTCTTCTCCGGCATCATCCGCGAGCCCTTGGCCGGTCAGGACGCTGTGCTGCCCGTGTCGGAGGATGTCATGCACTGGCACGCCTCGCCGCGCTCGGCGGTGGGCTTCCTCATCCATGCCGCGACGCTCGACGGCGCCAGCGTGGGCACCCGCCGCAACCTCACCATGCCCGGCCTCGCCGTGACCGTGGGCGAGCAGATCGAGGCGCTGCGCAAGGTGGCCGGCGACAAGGCGGTGGCGCGCATCAAAAAGGTGCCGGATCCGGTGATCGAGACCATCGTCTCCGGCTGGCCGCGCAAGTTCGACGCCGCCCGCGCGACCGAGCTGGGCTTCAAGGCGGAAAGCTCCTTCGAGGAGATCATCCGCATCCACATCGAGGACGAACTCGGCGGCAAGATCGCCGACTGAGGTCCGCGTTGCGCGCGGGCGGTCCAAGCCCGCGCGGCGCCTGTGCGAGAGCAACAGTCCCTACGCCGCCATCCGGGAGAGGCGGAGCGCGATGCGTTCCTCCAGCCGCGCGATGGCGGCGCTGAGTTCGGGCAGCAGGCGGCGATAGGCGGAGCGGCGGGCGGGTGCGGGAAGGCTGCGGACGACCTCTGCGAGGCCCCACGTCTCTAGCCGCAGGAGGCCGAGGAAGGGCTGGCGGCGGATGGCCCGCCGGCTCGCCTCCCCCAGCGCCACCACCACGTCGAGGCGCGGCGCGCCGGAGAGCAGAAAGACACCGGCCGGCTTGGCGGAGAGGCCATCGGCGGGGATATCCTCCGCCTCCAGCGCGGCGACGAGCGCGGGGTCCACTGGCCCCGGCGTGGCGACGGCGGCGCTGAACGGGCGCAGATCGCGGTGGCGATGGAGCGCCACCGCCTCGGCCATCAGGCTGAGGGCCCCGTTGTCGGGGCACAGGAAGAGCACGGTCGGACGGCCGGGCATACTAACCCCTTCATTCATAACAGGAATCGGTGAGCATTGCGCCCCCGCGCCCGGTTTTGATTCGGCACCCTAGACGGCGGGTGGGACGAGGGTGTGACACCGGCGCGGGGCCATGTTGAGGCCGCACGCGAGACCCCGGGAACGTCCTGATAAGACTGGCGTTAACCATTCCGAAAATTTTCCGGGGGATGGATCACATGCTGGCGAACGTCGTGATTCGACACGGAATTTGCGCCGGCGCGTAGAATTTCGGAGAAGAGTCATGGCCAAGAAGCCGGAAGTCACCAGTGACGCAGTGAGCACCCTCGCCGCGAAGGCCCTTCGCGATCCGGGCAGCCTCACCCACGCGGAGATCAAGTCGCTCGCGGCTTCGGCTCTGACCCAGTCCCCCGACAAGCCCAAGCCCGCGGCGAAGACGGCTGCCAAGCCTGCACCGAAGCCCGCAGCGAAGGCCGCCCCGAAGACCGCTGCTGCGAAATCTGCGACTGCGAAGGCGGCTCCTGCCAAGGCCAAGGCCGTGCCGAAGGCCCCCGCCAAGGCCGCGGCCCCGAAGTCTGCGGCACCGAAGGCTGCCGCCGTTAAGGCCGCGGCTCCCGCCAAGGCGGCTCCCAAGGCTGCTGCGCCGAAGGCCGCCGCTCCCAAGGCGGCCGCGAAGTCCGAGGCGCCGAAGGCCGAGGCAAAGCCCGCCGAGGCGAAGGCTGCGGCTCCCAAGGCCACCAAGCCGGCTGCTGCCAAGGCTTCCAAGGCCGCTGCGCCCAAGGCTGCTGCGCCCAAGGCTCCGAAGGCCGCCCCTGCGCCCAAGACCCCCGCCCCGAAGGCGGCTCGCGCCAAGTCCGCGGCCGTGAAGACGGCTCCCGCTCCGGCCGCCAAGGCGCCGGCCAAGGCCGCGCCGAAGGCCGCCGCCAAGCCGGCCCGCACCAAGAAGGCCTGAGAAGAGAAGGCCTGAGACTGAAGGCCTGACAGGCTTGCAAAAACAGGAACGCCGCCGTCGGGGATGCCCGGCGGCGGCGTTTTTTTTCAGGGTCCGGCAGATCAGGGAGCGAGGACGCCCGTGCTGCCCAGGTTGAAGATCTGGACCCGCCGGTTGATGGCGGCTTCCGGATGCTTCGCGTCCTGCAGGTTCTCCTCACCGAGGCCGACGGCCTGGAGCCGGCGTGGGTCGACCCGGAAGGTGGTGGCCAGCGCCTGCATCACGGCGTCGGCGCGCTCCTGGCTGAGCTTGAGATTGTACTCGCGCGTACCGGTGGTGTCGGTATTGCCGACGATGAGGAACTTGTAGCCGAGCAGGATGGGGTTGTGCATGGCATCGGCGATGGAGCCGAGCGTCCGGTAGGATGAGGGTTTCACCATCGCGGAATTGAGGTCGAACTCGATCTCCACGTTGATCTGCGCCAGCTGGTCGAGCTGAATGGCCAAGGGCGGGCGGCTCTCGGGCGGGCCGGTATACTTCATGTGCGCGACGGCGAGCCCGCGCAGCGCCTCGACCGAGACGTTCGGCACGTCGGCGACGCTGGCCTGGAGGCCCTGCACGATCTCGGCGTTGGAGGTGGCCACCTGCGCCGAGGCCGGGCCTGCGAGCACCGGCACGAGGAGAGCTGCCGACAGCAGCAGGGCGGAACGCATCTGGATGTTCATATGTCCCTCCCCTCTCACTGCTGATTGTAGCCGGCGTTGATGAGGGCGCTCGTGCAGGCCCGGCTCACCACCTTGGAAGCTTCGAGCAGGCACGAGACAATGTTGCCATCGCCGGGCACCATGCCGGGGCAGTACTGCGCGCGGTCGCGGTCACAGACCTTGTAGACCTCCTGCTGCGCGGCGGCGCGGGCCTCGGTCATCTGGCGGATGCCCTCGTGGTTGGCGGCGCAGGCGGGAGACAGGCGTCCCACATTCTGGCTGAGGCAATTGTAAATGCCGCCGTTGCCGAGGTTCTGGCCCCGGCAGAGCTTCATGATGTCCTCGCCGCAATGCTGTGCCAGCAGGCCGGCAGCCTGCGCATAGCTCATGGTCTGCGCCTGCGCCCCCGCGCTGTGGCCGACCGTTCCTGCCCCGAGCGCGATCAGCGCCGCGAGGGCCAGTCCCCGAAGTCTCATGTGTCCCCCCATCGCCCGGAATCGCGGGCCGGAGGGAATTGACCATTCAAGCTCCCGCTTGGTCAACCAGCGGGGGCGCGGCCGTGGCGCAATCAGGACGCCCGGCGGTGGTAGGTTCCGGCCTCGATCTCGTCGCCGGCGGCGCCCACGAGCCCGAGGGGATCGGCGGCGAGTTCGAGATCCGGCGCGATGTCACGGGCCTGCGGTTCGGCCTCCAGCGGCGCGGCCACACGCTCCCGGCGCGGGGCAAGCGCGAGATGGACGGTGAGCGCTGCCACCGCCATGGCTGGCACCAGCATCGTCATGGCCATCCGCGGCGAGGGCAGCAGCGCCGAGATGGACGTGCCGAGAAAGCCGCTGCCGATCTGCAGGAAGCCGGTGAGCGCGGAGGCAGCGCCGGCGATGGAGCCGAAGCCGGCCAGCGCACTGGTGGTGCAGCCCGGCAGCAGCAGGGCGCAGCCGCAGGCCCAGAAGGAGATGGGCAGCATCACGCTGAGCGTCGAGAGCGCCACCACATGCGGGCCCACCGCCATGGCCACCGCGCCGGTGAGCACCAGCAGCAGGCCCGGCAGGATCAGCTGCTGCGCCTTGAAGCGGTTCAGCAGCGGGCGGGCGATGAGAGTGCCCAGCATGAAGGCGCCGGTCTGCATCATCATGGCGAGGCCGAATTGGGTGGGCGAGAGCCCGACCCGCTCGATCAACACGAAGGGCAGCGCCGCCGCCAGCGTATAGATGCCACCCAGCGCGGAGCCGGCGGTGAGGGCGGCGCGCATGAAGCTACGATCGGTCAGGAGGCGGCGGTAGCTCGCGGCGACCGCCCGGGGCGCGGCGAGACGCGGGTCCGGCGCGCGATTGGTCTCCGGCACCCGCAGCAGCAGCACCGACATGAGGGTGAGGCCGAAGCCGGTCATGGCCACGAACACCGAATGCCAGCCGAAGGCGCCCAGCAGAAAACCGCCAATGGTGGGCGAGATGGCCGGACCGATGGCGAGGATGGTGCCGATGAGGTTCATCACCCGCGCCGAGGCCTGCCCCGTATATTGGTCGCGCACCAGCGCACGGGACAGGGCGATGCCCGCCGCCGCGCCGATGCCCTGCAGAATGCGCCCGGCCACCAGCCAGCCGATGGTCGGCGCCAGCATGGCGACCACCGCGCCCGACAGATAGATTCCGAAGAAGCCGAGCGCCACCGGCCGCCGGCCGTAGGCGTCGGACAGCGGGCCGCAGATGAGCTGCGAGACGGCGAAGCCGAAGAAGAAGACGGTGAGGGTGAGCTTCACCGTGGCAATCGAGGTGCCGAACACCTCCACCAGCGTCGGCAAGGCCGGCGTGTAGAGGGAGAGGCTGACCGGGCCGAGCATGACCATCATGCCGCCGATGATGGACACCTCACGCTCGGTCATGAGCGGCCGGGGTGCTGACGCGGCCTCTGCGGGATGCGCCGACGTCATCGCCGGGCCTCCTTCATCCGGGGCTCGCGCGGGGCGGCCTCCCGGTTCGCGCACTCGCGGGCGAGGTTGCCGCGAATGCGGTCGAGGAATTCGCGCAGCTGCGCCCGCTCCTCGTCGGAAAAACCCCGGGTGGCGTCGGCGCGGACCTTGCTCGCCGCGAGCTCGACACCCTCCAGATAGGGTTTGGCCGCTTCGGTCAGCACGACGATCTTGGCCCGGCGATCGGTGGGGTCGCTCTCACGCACGACGAGCCCCAGCCCCTCCAGCCGGTCGAGGAAGCCGACCAGCGTCATGGGCTCCACGCTCATCTTCTCCGCGAGCGCCGTCTGGCGCAGGCCGCGATGGATGTTGATGTAAGCGAGCGCCCGCGCCTCCCCGGGCGTCAGGCCGAGGCCGGCATGCTCGAAGGCACCATCCATACGGGCCCGATACAGGCGCGCCGCGTCCACAAGCATGAAGCCGAGTTGCGGCACGGGAGGAGAGAGGGGCTGAGCCATAAGGTGATAATATAATAAGCCTCCCTTACTATCAAGGGGCACCACCGCACCCGTCGCGGCTATTCGGCCCGCTCAAGGCGGGCCTTGCGCCCCCTCATTGCGTCACGGGCCCGACGCGCTATGTGTGGGGCGACATCCCTTAGGGAGACTTGCGATGCCTTGGTCCGTGACCATCGGCCGCCTCGGCGAAACTGCCATCCGAATCCACGTGACCTTCCTCCTGTTCCTGGTGTGGATATGGGCCGCCTATTACCGCTCCGGCGGGTCGCAGGCGGCGTGGGAGGGCGTGCTGTTCGTGGCGCTGCTGTTCTTCTGCGTGCTGCTGCACGAGCTGGGGCACGTGGTCGCCGCCCGCCGCTACGGGGTGAAGACGCCGGACATCACGCTCTGGCCGTTCGGCGGCATCGCCAATCTGGAGCGCATCCCGGAGAAACCCTCGCAGGAGCTGGTGGTGGCCATCGCCGGGCCGGCGGTCAACGTGGTGATCGCCCTCGTGCTGCTGGTGGTGCTCAGCTTCACCCTCACGGGCGGCGATCTCAAGGCGGAGGATCTTGCGAAGATCGAGGATCCCGGCACCTCCATGCTGGTCAAGCTCGCGGGGGCCAACATCTTCCTCGTGCTGTTCAACCTCATTCCGGCCTTCCCCATGGACGGCGGGCGGGTGCTGCGCGCGCTGCTCGCCATGAAGATGGGCTTTGCCCGGGCGACGGCGCTCGCCGCCTCCATCGGCCAGGGC
>JAYSCE010000175.1:0-8391 GCA_041915035.1 Xanthobacter sp. | reverse complement strand
CCGGACGCGAAGCGCCTCATCTCCTTCCTCAAGGCCATGGAATTCACCACCATCACCCGCCGCGTGGCCGAGGCCTATGGCGTCGAAGCCGGCGAGGTGGAGCCGGACCCCAAGCTCGCGCCCAGCGGCGGCGACCTCTTCGCCCCCGGTGGCGAGGCGCCTCCGATCAAGGCGGAAAAGGCCGAAGGGGAAGCCGGTGGCGTGACCAGCCCCGCCGCCCCCAGCGGCACGCCGACCCCGTCCGATCTCGCCCACCAGCGCGCGCAGGCCGCGCGGGCGACGCCGGTGGACCGCAAGGCCTACCGCACCATCCTTGATCTCGCCGAGCTGAAGGCGTGGTGCGCGAAGGCCATGGACCTCGGTGTCGTCGCCTTCGACACCGAGACCAATTCGCTGGACCCCATGCAGGCCGACCTCGTGGGCGTCTCGCTGGCGCTCTCGCCCAGCGAGGCCTGCTACATCCCCCTCCTGCATCAGGGCGCGGGGGACGGCCTGTTTTCCGAGGGCCTGCTGCCGGGGCAGATTTCCCTCGCCGATGCGGTCGCGGCGCTCAAGCCGGTGCTTGAGGACAAGGGCACGCTCAAGGTCGGGCACAATGTGAAGTATGACGAGCTGGTGCTGGCCCGCCACGGCATCACCGTGTCGCCCATCGACTGCACCATGTGCATGTCCTACGCGCTCGATGCCGGCAAGAACGGCCACGGCATGGACGAGCTTTCCGTGCTCCACCTCGGCCACCAGCCCATCGCCTATTCGGAGGTGACGGGGAAGGGCAAGGCGCAGATCACCTTCGACAAGGTGGCGCTGGAGCCCGCCACCGCCTACGCCGCCGAGGATGCGGACGTGACGCTGCGCCTGTGGCAGGTGCTGAAGCCCCGCCTCGCCGCCGAGGGCAAGACCACCGTCTACGAGACGCTGGAGCGCCCCCTTATTCCCGTGCTGGCGCGCATGGAATCGCGCGGCATCGCCATCGACAAGGCCATGCTGGCGCGCCTCTCCTCCGAATTCGCGCAGGGCGCCGCGCGGGTGGAGGACGAGATCGCCGAACTGGCCGGCGAACGGCTGAACGTGGGAAGCCCCAAGCAGATGGGCGACATATTGTTCGGTCGCATGGGCCTGCCGGGCGGCACCAAGACCGCCACCGGCATGTGGTCCACCAAGGCCACCGCGCTGGAGGAACTGGCCGAGCAGGGCCACAAGCTGCCGCAGAAGATCCTCGAATGGCGCCAGCTTTCCAAGCTGCGCTCCACCTATACGGACGCGCTGCCGAACTTCGTGCATCCGCAGACCAAGCGCGTCCACACCTCCTATGCGCTGGCCGCCACCACCACGGGGCGGCTCTCCTCCTCCGATCCGAACCTGCAGAACATCCCGGTGCGCACCGAGGAAGGCCGACGCATCCGCCGCGCCTTCGTGGCGGAAGAGGGCAACCTCCTCGTCTCGGCGGACTATTCGCAGATCGAATTGCGGCTCTTGGCCGAGATCGCGGAAATCCCGGCGCTGCGGCAGGCCTTCACGGACGGGCTCGACATCCACGCCATGACGGCCTCCGAAATGTTCGGCGTGCCGGTGAAGGACATGCCGGGGGAAATCCGCCGTCGGGCGAAGGCCATCAATTTCGGCATCATCTACGGCATCTCCGCCTTCGGCCTCGCCAACCAGCTCTCCATTCCGCGCGAGGAGGCAGGGCAGTACATCAAGCGCTATTTCGAGCGCTTCCCCGGCATCCGCGACTATATGGAGGAGACCAAGACCTTCTGCCGCGAGCACGGCTATGTGGAGACGCTGTTCGGCCGGCGCTGCCACTACCCCGACATCGCGGCGAAGAACCCCTCCATCCGCGCCTTCAACGAGCGCGCCGCCATCAACGCCCGCCTCCAGGGCACGGCGGCCGACATCATCCGCCGCGCCATGATCCGCATGGAGCCGGCGCTGGCTGAGGCGGGCCTCGGAGCGCGCATGCTGCTTCAGGTCCACGACGAACTGGTGTTCGAGGTGCCGGAGGCCGAGGCGGAGGCGACGATTCCCGTGGTGCGCCAGGCCATGGAGACCGCGGCCGCCCCCGCCGTCCACCTCGCCGTGCCGCTGAAGGTGGACGCGCGGGCGGCGAAGAACTGGGAAGAGGCGCACTGAGCACCGCTCTCGCGTCCCGGCCGACTGCAACGCAGCGCAGCGGAGTGGAAGGAGAGCCGGGACCCAGCGCAAGGACTCCGCGCAGCGGGCCATGCCTGAGAGCGATGAATCGGGAAGCGCCTTCGGCGGTCTTTTGCGCTGGGCCCCGGCTCGCATTCCGCTGACGCTTCATGCGTCCGGGGCGCGGGACGGCGTCAGATGGTTGACGCCTCCGCCCTGGATGCTGCTAAACACCCGCCATCCCCAACACGAGGACACATCATGAGCATCGAACGGCTCGACAAGGGCGCCCGCATGAGCGAGGCGGTGATCCACGGCAACACCGTCTATCTCGCCGGCCAGGTGGCCGAGGGGCCGGACGTGGAGAGCCAGACCAAGGCCGTGCTCGCCTCCATCGACAGCCTGCTGGCCCGCGCCGGCACCGACAAGTCGCGCATCCTCACCGCCACCATCTGGCTGTCGGACATCAAGAATTTCGCCGGCATGAACAGCGTGTGGGACAGCTGGGTGGACAAGGCCAATCCCCCCGCCCGCGCCACCAGCGAAGGCAAGCTCGCCGCGCCGCAGTTCCTGGTCGAGATCATCGTCGTCGCCGCCCGCGGCTGATCTTCAAGTCCCCGCGCGTTGATCCGCGGCGCGCGGGGACTTACCTTTGGTCTTCCGCAGTTCCGGAGTTCCATCCATGGCCGCCCCCGGCGCCGAGCCCAACGCCCCCCGTGCCCCGCGTGAGACGCGGCAGGCGCGCATGGAGGCGCTTGCGCGCCTTCCTGTGTTCTTCGGGCTGGAAGGCCGTCGCGTGCTGGTGGCGGGCGGTGGCGAGCCGGCGGCCTGGAAGGTGGAGCTGCTCTCCGCCGCCGGGGCGCGGGTGGAGGTGATCGCCCCCGCCGTCTGCGAGGACATCTGGCGGCTGGCCGGCGCGCCCGATCACGGCGCCATCGCCGTGCATGTGCGCGACTGGCACGCCGACGACATCGCCGGTGCCGCCCTCGCCATCGGCGATTTCGAGGATGCGGCCGAGGCCGAGCGCTTTTCCGCCGCCGCCCGCGCGGCCGGCGTGCCGGTGAACGTCATCGACCGCCCGGCTTTGTGCGACTTCACCTTCGGCGCCATCGTGAACCGCTCGCCCCTCGTGGTGGGCATCTCCACGGACGGCGCGGCCCCGGTGTTCGGGCAGGCGGTGCGGGCCAAGATCGAGTCGCTTTTGCCCTCCGGCTTCCGTGCCTGGGCGCAGGCGGCGAAGGCCTGGCGCGCGTCCGTCACGGAGCGCGGCCTCTCCTTCCACGCCCGCCGCGCCTTCTGGGAGCGTTTCGCGGCGAAAGCCCTCGCCGAGCCCCATCGCGCGCCGGAGGAAGCCGACCGCGCGGCCCTGTTCGCGGCGCTCGAGACGCAGGGTTCGACCCCGCACGGTGGATCGGTGGTGCTGGTGGGCGCCGGGCCGGGCGATCCCGAGCTTCTGACGCTGAAGGCTGTGCGCGCGCTGCAGTCGGCGGACGTGGTGCTCTATGACGATCTCGTCTCCGGCGCGATCCTCGATTTCGCCCGGCGCGAGGCGAAGAAGATGCTGGTGGGCAAGACCGGCTACGGCCCTTCCTGCAAGCAGGACGACATCAACGCGCTGATGGTGGAGCTCGCCCGCGAGGGCCGCCGCGTGGTGCGCCTCAAGGGCGGCGAGCCCATGATCTTCGGCAGGGCCGGCGAGGAGATCGCCCATTGCCGGGCCGCCGGCGTGCCGGTGGAGGTGGTGCCGGGCATTTCCTCCCCGCAGGGCGCAGCGAGCCGTCTCGTCACCTCGCTCACCCATCGCGACCATGCGCGGCGGCTGCAATTCGTCACCGCCCATGCGCGGGACGGCAAGCTGCCCGCCGATCTCGACTTCAAGGCGCTCTCCGACAAGGCGGCCACCACCGTGGTCTACATGCCGCGCCGGACCCTGCCGGACTTGGTGCGCAACCTTCTCGCCGCCGGCATCGAGCCGGCGACGCCGGCCGTCGCCATCTTCTCGGTGACGCGGCCGGAGGAAAAGGTGGTGCTCGCCACCGTCGCCAGCCTCACCGAGGCCGTCACCCGCGCCGTGGACGCGGGGGCGGACGGCCCCTGCCTCGTGCTCTACGGCCATGCGCTCTCGGAAGTCGCCGCGCAGGATCTGCCCCAGGCGGCCGAGGCGGCGCGCGGCTAGCGGTCCGCTTCCTCCGGCTCACCTGAGTTCGAGGATCACGCTGAAATCCCCGTCGCCGCCAGCGAAGCGCAGCGCGCCGCCGTGGGCGCGGGCGACTTCCCCGGCGATGGCGAGGCCGAGGCCGGAGCCGGACGAGGCGTCGCCCTTCTGGAACGGCAGGGCGACGCGTTCCTGTTCCGCCGCGGCGATGCCGGGGCCGTCGTCCCACACCCGCAGCGCGATGCCGTCGGCCGTGCGTTCCACCGACACCGACAGCCGCTTGCGGGCGCCATGCACCAGCCCATTGTGGATGAGGTTGGCCAGCGCCTCGCCGACGCTGATGGCGTCCACGTCGAGCCGAGGCGCCTCGTCCAGCGGCACGAAGCTGATGGAGATTTCCCGGTCGAGGGTGAGCGGGACGGCGCGCGCCAGCACCGCCTTCGCCAGCGCGTTGAGATCGGTGGGTGCGAGGCTCGGGGACCGGGCGCGGTGGAGCACCATGGCGTGGTCCAGCAACTGGCTGGTGAGCCGGCCGAGTTCCGCTATGCGGGACCTCAGCCCCTCCAGCTGCGCGGCCTGTGCCGGATCGTCCGTCTCCAGCAGTTCCACCTGCGCATCGATGGCGGCGAGCGGCGTGCGGATCTGGTGGGCGGCGTCGGCGATGAAGCGCTGCATCAGGGCGATGCGCTCCCTCAGGCGCAGCATGAAGCCATCGATGGCCTCCACCAGCGCCCGCGCCTCGGGCGGCGGGGTGAGGGCGATGGGGCTGAGGTCGTCCGGCTGCCGGCCGGCGATCTCCCGCTCGATGCGGGTCAGCGGCGAGAAGACGAGGCGCAGGCTGAGCGCTGCCGTGGCGAGGGCGAGCAGGCTCATGGCCGCAATCATGGCGAGGGCCTTGAAGGCGAGGTCGGATGTGAGCGCGGCCCGCGCGCCGAGCGTCTGCGCCACGATGATGCGGGTCCAGCCGTCGCCGGGCGCACCCTCCACCTTGCGGACGAGGCCGGCGATGCGCACCGGCTGGCCCTGATACTGGCCATCCTCCAGCACGACGCCCTGCCTGAGGCGCTCCGGCGAGGCGGAGAGGGCGAGGTCGCCATAGCCGGCCACGACGATGCCGCGCGGGTCGGTGACGCTGTAGAACACGAGGTCATAGGCCGAGAGCGTGGCGATGGCGGCGACCGGCGGATCGAGCGTCACCACGCCGCCCTGCAGATAGATGTTCTCCGCGATCTGCACCGCCCCGCCCACCAGCAGCTTGTCATAGGCATCACGGGCGGCCAGCGCCGCATATTGCCAGGCGGCGAGGCTCAGCGCGGCGGCGCCGA
Organism: Xanthobacter sp.; assembly: GCA_041915035.1. Lineage (GTDB taxonomy): Bacteria > Pseudomonadota > Alphaproteobacteria > Rhizobiales > Xanthobacteraceae > Xanthobacter. The sequence goes on along the minus strand of JAYSCE010000175.1, from coordinate 2,778 downwards.
GCAGCAGGATCGCCGCCAGCGCGGCGAGCATGCGGGCGCGGAGCGAGGCCCGAAGGTCACGAAGCGACAAGCTGATAGCCCAGGCCGCGCTCGGTGCGGATTTCCACGGACGTGGCGGCGAGCTTGCGGCGCAGCCTTGTGATGAACTGCTCCACCGCATTGGTGCTCGGATCGCGGTCGAAGCCGAACAATTGCTCCAGCAATTCCTCTTTGCCAACGAAGGCGCCGGGGCGCGAGGCGAGGATTTCCAGCACCGTCAGCTCGCGCCGGGTGAGATCGAGGGGCGCGCCTGAGATCATCGCCGTGCGCCCGGCGCGGTCGATCACCAGCGGCCCCGCCTTGATGGTGTTGTCCGCCATGCCCGCCGCGCGGCGCAGCAGGGCGCGGGCCCGCGCCTCCAGCTCGCGATAGTCGAACGGCATCACCAGATAAACGTCGGCACCGAGGTCGAGAGCGCTGATGCGGTCGTCCACCGCCGAGCGGGCGGTGAGCACCAGCACGGGCGTGCGCAGGCCGCGCCGGCGCAGATGCTTGAGCACGGTGAAGCCGTCCATGTTGGGGAGCATCACGTCGAGCACCACGAGGTCGTAGGCCTGCACCTCGATCAGCTCGCTCGCGGTGCGCCCGTCCGTCTCCCAGTCCACGGCATAGCCGATGCGCTCGAAGCGCTTCTGCACCGCGAGGCCGATTTCCGGCGTGTCCTCCACCAGCAGAATGCGCACCGCATCCTCCCGCGATCATGGCAGCCCCGCGTCAGGTTCGGGTCAGGATCGCCGGCTATGATCCTAAGCAAGGCCGCCAAAGTGCGCCAAGAACAATTTGCGCCCGAGGGCGCGGGGAGGGACGATGACTTTGCATCCAGACCAGACTGGATTCGCGCCGCTGCTCAGCGTCGAGGGCGTGACTCTTCAATACAAGACACCGGACAGTCTCGTCACGGCGACCTATCGCGTGGACTTCAAGGTCTACGATTCCGACCGCTTCGTTCTTCTCGGTCCCTCGGGCTGTGGCAAGTCCACGCTGCTGAAGGCCATCGGCGGATACATCACGCCCACCGAGGGCACCATCCGCCTCAAGGACCATGCGGTGAAGGAGCCCGGCCCGGACCGCATGATGGTGTTCCAGGAGTTCGACCAACTGCTGCCGTGGAAGACCGTGGGCGAGAATGTGATCTTCGCGCTCACCTCCTCCGGCCGCCTCGGTGCAGCAGAGGCGCGCGAGCGGGCGCGCTCCTACATCGACAAGGTGGGCCTCACCAAGTTCATCGACAGCTATCCCCACATGCTGTCCGGCGGCATGAAGCAGCGCGTCGCCATCGCCCGCGGCATGGCCATGGAACCGGACATCCTCTTGATGGACGAGCCCTTCGCTGCGCTTGATGCGCTGACGCGCCGGAAGATGCAGGACGAACTGCTGCAACTGTGGGCGGACACGCGCTTCACCGTGCTGTTCGTCACCCATTCCATCGCCGAGGCCATCAAGATCGGCAACCGCATCCTCCTGCTCTCGCCCCATCCTGGCCGGGTGAAGGCCGAGCTCAACAGCGCCTCCGATCCCAAGGACGCCGCGCTCCTCGAGCAGCGCATCCAGCACATGCTGTTCGCCGACGAGGCGAAGGAGATCATCGATGCCTGAGATCGCCACCCTGAAGGTCATCCCCCTCATTGAGCCGCGTCCGGAAATCTATCGCGAGGACACGCCGGCCGACGCCATGACAGTGGTGGAAAAGCCGCTTTCCACTTGGGAGCTGCTCTACAACTGGAGCTTCTTTCGCAAGCTCATCATCCTCGCCGCGCTGGCATTGGCGTGGGAGATCTACGGGCGCGTTCTCAACAACGACCTGCTTTTTCCCACCTTCAGCGCCACCGTCTCCGCCTTCTTCGCCAATGTGATGAATGGCGTACTGCCGGAGCGCGCGTGGGGGTCGCTCCGGGTGCTGCTGATGGGATATGCGATCGGCATCACGCTCGCGGCGGTGCTGACGGCGCTCGCCATCGCCTCGCGCATCGGCACGGATTTTCTGGAGACCATGACCTCCATGTTCAATCCGCTGCCGGCCATCGCGCTCCTGCCGCTGGCGCTGATCTGGTTCGGCCTCGGCACCGCCAGTCTCGTCTTCGTGCTGGTGCATTCGGTGACATGGGCCATCGCCCTCAACACCCACTCGGGCTTTCTCTCGGTGAGCCGCACGCTGAAGATGGTGGGGCGCAACTACGGGCTGAGGGGGCCGCGCTTCATCGCCACCATTCTCATCCCTGCGGCGTTTCCGTCCATCCTTACCGGCTTGAAGATCGGCTGGGCATTCGCGTGGCGCACGCTGATCGCGGCGGAGCTGGTGTTCGGCGTGTCGTCCGGCTCCGGCGGCCTCGGCTGGTTCATCTTCGAGAACAAGAACATGCTGGATATCGCCAACGTGTTCGCCGGCCTCCTGACGGTCATCCTCATCGGCCTCGTGGTGGAAAACCTCATCTTCCAGACCATCGAGCGCCACACCATCCAGCGCTGGGGCATGCAGGCCTGAGCAGCGGCGGGAGGCGCGAAGCACGGGCCGCCCTCATTCGAGGGCGGTCCTGTACTTGAGGTGGGCGGTGAAGCTCTCGCGGTACTCCACGCGTCGTCCATCGAGCGAGTGGGCGACGCGTCGCACCTCCAGAACCGGGACGCCCGTCACGATGCCGAGGTTTTGCGCCATGACGGCATCCGCGACCGCCATGCCCACCTCGTCCACGGTGCGCATGATGGTGACGCCGCAGCGCTCCTGATAGAAGACGTACACCT
>JAYSCE010000174.1:0-8408 GCA_041915035.1 Xanthobacter sp. | reverse complement strand
CATGACCTTCAACTTCGCCATGCAGGCGATCGACCACATCATCAACTCCGCCGCCAAGACGCTCTACATGTCCGGCGGACAGGTCCACTGCTCCATCGTCTTCCGCGGCCCCAACGGCGCCGCCGCCCGCGTCGCCGCCCAGCACAGCCAGGATTACACCGCCTGGTATTCCAACGTGCCCGGCCTGAAGGTGATCGCGCCCTATTCGGCCGCCGACGCCAAGGGCCTGCTCAAGGCCGCCATCCGCGATCCCAATCCCGTCATCTTCCTCGAGAACGAGATCCTTTACGGCCACTCCTTCGAGGTGCCGAAGCTCGACGATTACGTGCTGCCCATCGGCAAGGCGCGGATCGCGCGGACGGGCAAGGACGTGACGCTGGTATCCTTCTCCATCGGCATGACCTATGCCCTCAAGGCGGCAGAGGAACTGGCGAAGCAGGGCATCGAGGCCGAAGTGATCGACCTGCGGACCATCCGCCCCCTGGAGGTCGAGCCCCTCGTCGCCGCGGTGTAGAAGACCGGCCGCTGCGTCACGGTGGAAGAGGGCTGGCCGCAGTCCGGCGTCGGCGCCGAGATCGCCGCCCAGCTCATGGACAAGGCCTTTGATTTCCTTGACGCTCCGGTTCTGCGCGTCACCGGCAAGGATGTGCCGATGCCGTATGCCGCCAACCTGGAAAAGCTTGCGCTGCCGTCGGTTGCGGAGGTGATCGAGGCGGTCAAGGCGGTCACCTACAAATGACCGCCGGCGAGAAGGCCGGCACCGCGCCGACCACCTATTACGACCTCGATCACGTGGCGCGCCACGTGCAGCAGGGACAGCACCGCGAAGTCATCGGCGGCCTCTGGGAAGAGGTCGGCCGGCTGCAGCGAGATTTCCTTGTGAAGCAGGGGCTTAAGCCGCACCACCGGCTGGTGGACATCGGCTGCGGCAGCCTGCGCGGCGGGGTCAAGTTCGTCGCCTATCTCGATGCCGACCGGTACTACGGGATCGACCTCAGCGGCGACCTTCTCGAGGCGGGCTACGCCCAGGAGATTGTCCCGGCCGGGCTCGATGCCAAGCTGCCGCGCGACCACCTGAGTGTGTCTGACAGCTTCGATATCGGTGGGTTCGGCGTGCAGTTCGACATGGGTATCGCGCAGTCGGTCTTCAGTCACCTGCCGATGCCGTATCTGGTCGACTGCCTCGCCCGGATCGCCCCCCATTTCGTCCCCGGCGGTATCTTTTTCGTGACCTGCTTCCTCGTGCCCGACGGCAAGTTCGGGCGCGAGGTGAAGCAAGGCAAGGGTGGGGTGGTGACGTTTCCGGACAAGGATCCATACCACTATACCCAGGCGCAGCTTTCCACCGCGCTGGCCGGCGATCCCAATTGGGAAATGAAGGTCATCGGCGACTGGTCCCATCCCCGCCAGCAGCAGATGCTCGCCTTCGTCCGGCGTCGCTGAGGGTTTTTGTTTTTTCGAAAGGCCAAAAAGATGCCCATCGAAATCCTGATGCCGGCCCTGTCTCCCACCATGGAGAAGGGCAACCTCGCCAAGTGGCTCAAGAAGGAAGGCGACAAGGTCAAGTCCGGCGACGTGCTCGCCGAGATCGAGACCGACAAGGCCACCATGGAAGTCGAGTCCATCGACGAGGGTGTGCTCGCCAAGATCCTGGTGCCGGAAGGCTCGCAGGACGTGCCGGTGAACCAGCTCATCGCCATCCTCGCCGGCGAGGGTGAGGACGTGGCCGCCGCTGCCGCCGGCAAGGGCGCAGCCGCTCCAGCCGCGGCTCCTGCTGCCGCTCCCGCGCCTGCCGCTGCTGCTCCTGCTGCGAGCCCGGCTCCTGCAGCCGCTCCCGCTGCTGCGGCGGCTGCGGCGGCTACGCCGGCGTCGAACGGGCAGGGCGGGCGTGTGTTCGCCTCGCCGCTCGCCCGCCGCATCGCCAAGGACAAGGGGATCGACCTCGGCAGCCTGTCGGGCTCCGGCCCGCATGGCCGCATCGTCGCCCGCGACCTCGAAGGGGCCCAGCCCGGCGCGAAGCCGGCGGCGGCGCCCGCCCCGGCGGCTGCGGCAGCTCCGGCTCCCGCCGCTGCGGCGACCGCGCCCAAGGCAGCGGCCGCTCTCACCGGTCCGACGGCGGACCAGGTGAAGGCCATGTTCGAGGCCGGCACCTACGAGGAAGTGCAGCTCGACGGCATGCGCAAGACCATCGCGCGTCGTCTGGTGGAGAGCGAGCAGCTCACCCCGCACTTCTACCTGACGGTGGATTGCGACCTCGACGACCTGATGGCCCTGCGTGAGCAGGTCAATGCCAATGCGTCGAAGGACAAGGATGGCAAGCCGTCCTACCGCGTCTCGGTCAACGACTTCATCATCAAGGCGCTGGCGCTCGCGCTCCAGAAGGTGCCGACGGCCAACGCCGTGTGGGCCGAGGACCGCATCCTGCGCATGAAGCATTCGGACGTGGGCGTCGCGGTCGCCATCGATGGCGGCCTCTACGCGCCCATCGTGAAGAAGGCGGAGCAGAAGACCCTCTCCACCATCTCCAACGAGATGCGCGACTTGGCCGCCCGCGCGCGCACCAAGAAGCTGAAGCCGGAGGAATATTCCGGCGGCTCCACCTCCGTGTCGAACCTCGGCATGATGGGGATGCGCAACTTCACCGCCATCATCAACGCGCCCCAGTCTTCCATCCTCGCGGTGGGCGCCTCGGAGCAGCGCGCCGTGGTGAAGGGCGGCGAGGTGAAGGTCGTCACCCAGATGACCGTCACCATGACCTGCGACCACCGGGTGATGGACGGCGCGCTCGGCGCAGAACTCCTCAGCGCGTTCAAGGGCTTCATCGAGAAGCCCATGGCGATGCTGGTCTGAGGTCGCAGCTGACGCGACTTCGCCGGCGCGAGGCCAGCGCCTCCGCCGGCGGGACCGGGCTGCGGCAGATCAAATCCTGCCGCAGCGGAGCAGTGTAGCTGCGGGACAGCGGCGCCCCGCGCCGTTCGACCCGAGAAAGGAACAACAATGAGCCACACGCCCCACGAGCTCGCCGCCGACTTCCCGGAATATGCCGAGAAGATCCAGGCACTGAAGCTTTCAGACGCTCATTTCGCCAAGCTCCACGAGGCCTATCACGAGGTGAACCGGCAGGTGCACCGGGCCGAGACCGACGTGGAGCCCACCGGCGACGAGGAGATTGAAGCCATGCGCCGCGAGCGCATGCGCCTGAAGGATGAGCTTTACGCCATCCTCACCAAGTGAGGCGCTGACGGGGCTGGTTCCCGCCCCGGTGCAGCCTGACCCCTCTCCCGCGCGCGGGGGAGGGATCGAACGGGGAACGGAAGGACAAGCCCACCCGATGAAGCTCTATCTCGCCGGCCCGGAGGTGTTCCTCGACGATGCGCGCGAGATCGGCCGGCGCAAGGTGGAGCTGTGCGCCCGTCACGGGTTCACAGGGCTTTTTCCCCTCGATGGCGAGATCGCCCTCGATGCGGCGGGCGGGGTTTCCGCCACCGCGATCTTCGCCGCCAATCTCGGCCTGATGCGGACCGCCGACGCGGTGCTCGCCAACCTCACGCCCTTCCGCGGCATCAGCGCCGATCCCGGCACCGCCTTCGAGGTCGGGTTCGCCTTCGCTCTCGGCAAGCCGGTCGCCGCCTATTCCAACCACCCCGGCGAGCTGAAGCACCGCGCCCGCGCCACCATCGGCCCTGCGCCGGAGGGGCCGGACGGCCTCATGGCCGACGGCCTCCATGTGGAGGACTTCGGCCATTTCGACAATCTCATGCTGGCCGAAGCGCTCCATGCCTCCTGCCTGCCGGTGATCCAGGCCGAAGCCCCGGCCGAGGATCCCTTCCGCGACCTTTCCCTGTTCGAGGAGGCGCTTGTGCGCCTCGCCGAAGCCCACGCCGGCGGCCGCCTCGGGACGCCCCGATCCCCATCACGACCAGAGCCCGCCGCATCAGCGCGCGGCGAGGAGACCTTCCATGGCTGACACTTACGACATCATCGTCATCGGCGGCGGTCCCGGCGGCTACGTCGCCGCCATCCGTGCCGCGCAGCTCGGCTTCAAGACCGCGGTGGTGGAGAAGAGCCACCTCGGCGGCATCTGCCTGAACTGGGGCTGCATCCCCACCAAGGCTCTGCTGCGCTCCGCCGAGATCTACCACTATATGGAGCACGCCAAGGATTACGGCCTCTCCGCCGAGAAGATCGGCTTCGATGCGGCCGCCGTGGTCAAGCGCTCGCGCGGCGTCTCCTCCCAGCTCGCCACCGGCGTGGGTTTTCTGCTCAACAAGAACAAGGTGGACGTGATCTGGGGCAAGGCCACCTTCACCGCCCCCGGCAAGCTGAAGGTCGAGGCGAGCCCGAACCCGCCCAAGAACGCCAAGGGCGGCGGCGACTACACCGCCAAGCACATCATCGTCGCCACTGGCGCCCGCCCGCGCGCGCTGCCCGGCCTTGAGCCCGACAAGAAGCTGATCTGGACCTATTTCGAGGCCATGGTGCCCGAAAAGATGCCCAAGAGCCTGCTGGTCATGGGGTCCGGCGCCATCGGCATCGAGTTCGCCTCGTTCTATCGCACCATGGGCGTGGACGTGACCGTGGTGGAGGTGCTGCCGCAGATCCTCCCCGTGGAGGACGAGGAAATCGCCGCCATCGCCCGCAAGCGCTTCGAGAAGCTGGGCATGAAGATCATGTCCGGCGCGAAGGTCACCGGCGTGACCAAGCACGCGGACAGCATCACCGCCCATGTGGAGGATTCCAAGGGCGCCAAGCACGACATCACCGTGGACCGGATGATCTCTGCCGTGGGCGTGGTGGGCAACGTTGAGGGGCTGGGGCTCGAGGCCATCGGCGTGAAGATCGAGCGCGGCATCATCGTTGCGGACGGCTACGGCCGCACCAGCGTGCCCGGCGTCTATGCCATCGGCGACATCGCCGGCCCGCCCATGCTGGCCCACAAGGCCGAGCATGAGGGCGTGATCTGCGTCGAGACCATCAAGGGTCTCCACACCCACCCCATGGACAAGCTGAAGATCCCGGGCTGCACCTACTGCACGCCGCAGATCGCCTCCGTGGGCCTTACCGAGAAGAAGGCGAAAGAGGCCGGGCGGGAGATCAAGGTCGGCCGCTTCCCCTTCATCGGCAACGGCAAGGCCATCGCGCTGGGTGAGCCGGACGGCCTCGTGAAGACCATCTTCGACGCCAAGACCGGCGAGCTGCTCGGCGCCCATATGGTGGGCGCGGAAGTGACCGAGCTGATCCAGGGCTTCGTCATCGCCATGAACCTCGAGACCACCGAGGAAGACCTCATCCACGCCGTGTTCCCCCACCCGACCCTGTCCGAGATGATGCACGAGAGCGTCATGGCGGCCTACGGACGCGCGATCCACGTGTGAGGGCGTCTCGCCAAGCTCCGCCGTTGGCGGCATGATCCCGCGGCGTCCGCGATGCCGCGGGCGTTTCGGAGGGGCCATCATGGACCAGCAGACCTATGCCTTCCTGAGCCAGCCGGGTGTCGGCTTCTTCTCGCTCATCATCATCGGCATCATCGCCGGCTGGGTGGCGGAGCGGGTGACGGCGAGCAACCACGGCCTGCTGACAAACCTCATCGTCGGCGTGGCCGGCGCCTTCATCGGCGACAAGCTGGCCGGTGTGCTGAACGTGCCGGTGCACGGCTTCTTCCGTACGCTGATCGCCGCCATCGTCGGTGCCATCATCCTGCTCTGGGTGTGGCGGGCGATCAGGTCGCGCTGACGGAAGGTCCGCGCTGGGGTATGCCGGCCCTGCGGCGCCGTCCCTTCCGGGCGGGGGCGCGGGGCATTATGTTGCTGGATTGCGGGCGCCGTAGCGGCGCGCTGCCGGGTATGAAAGTTCGCTCATGGTCACGGTGATCGACACGCGGGAACGGCCCCGCCATCCGGAGAAGGCGCATCGGCCGGAAACCGAGGTGCTGCGCAAGCCGGAGTGGATCCGGGTGAAGGCGCCGGGCTCGGCCGGCTGGTCGAAGACCGCCGGCATCGTGAAGGAGCACGGGCTCGTCACCGTGTGCGAGGAGGCGGGCTGCCCCAACATCGGAGAGTGCTGGGAGAAGAAGCACGCCACCTTCATGATAATGGGCGATACCTGCACCCGCGCCTGCGCCTTCTGCAACGTGCGCACCGGCCTGCCGGATGCCCTCGACCGTGACGAGCCGCAGAAGGTGGCGGATTCCATCGCCAAGCTCGGCCTCTCCCACGCCGTCATCACCTCGGTGGACCGCGACGACCTCGCCGATGGCGGTGCCGAGCACTTCGCCCGCACCATCGCCGCCATCCGCAAGGCGAGTCCGTCCACGACGATCGAAATCCTGACCCCCGACTTCCTGCGCAAGGACGGCGCGCTGGAAGTGGTGGTCGCGGCGCGGCCGGACGTGTTCAACCACAATCTGGAGACGGTACCCTCGCGCTATCTGTCCGTGCGGCCGGGCGCGCGCTATTTCCATTCACTGCGTTTGCTGCAGAAGGTGAAGGAACTGGACCCCTCCATTTTCACCAAGTCCGGCATCATGGTCGGTCTCGGCGAGGAGCGGCCCGAGGTGCTCCAGCTCATGGACGACCTGCGCTCGGCGGAGGTGGATTTCATCACCATCGGCCAGTATCTCCAGCCCACCCGCAAGCACCACAAGGTGGAACGCTTCGTGACGCCGGACGAGTTCAAGGCCTATGAGACGGTGGCCTACGCCAAGGGCTTCCTCATGGTCTCGGCGAGCCCGCTCACCCGCTCGTCCCACCATGCGGGTGACGATTTCGAGAAGCTGCGCTCCAACCGCGCGGCGCGCCTCGGACGCGCCTGACGTGCCGTCCTTTTCCAACAGCCGGCGCGTCAGGCATTCCGCCCCGGACATGTTCGACCTGGTGGCGGACGTGGAGCACTATCCCGAGTTCGTGCCGCTATGCCAGGCGCTGCGCGTGAAGCGCCGCACCAAGTCGGACGAGGGCGTCGAAATCCTCGTGGCGGACATGACGGTCGCCTACAAGCTGATCCGCGAGACGTTCACCTCGCGGGTGACGCTCGACCGGCCCCGCCTCACCATCCACGTGGAATATCTCGACGGTCCCTTCAGCCGGCTCGACAACCGCTGGGAGTTCATCCCTCAGGGCGAAAGCGCGTGCGAGGTGAAGTTCTTCATCTCCTATGAATTCCGCTCGCGCACGCTGGGCATGCTCATGGGCGCCATGTTCGACGCCGCCTTCCGCCGCTTCGCCGATGCCTTCGAGAAGCGGGCGGACGAGGTCTACAGGACGGTCGGGTAGGAAGAGGGCGCCTCCATCGGCGCGCCGGCCTCGCGCAGCGCCTTGAAGCCGCCCTCCACATGGGCCACCGGCTTCAGCCCCATCTCTTGCGCCGTCGCCGCCGAGAGCGCGGAACGCCAACCGCCGGCGCAGAAGAAGACGAACGCCCGGTCCTCGCCGAACACCGGCTTGAAATAGGGGCTTTCCGGGTCGATCCAGAATTCCAGCATGCCGCGCGGGCAATGGAACGCGCCCGGGACGCGACCCTCGCGCTCCAGCTCGCGCGGGTCGCGCAGATCCACCAGCAGCGCACCCTCGCCGGCGCGGCGCAGCGCCTCCTGCGGGGTCACCGTCTCGACCTTCGCGTTCGCCTCGGCGAGGAGGGCCTTGTAGCCGCGGGTGATGGTCTGGGGCATGGGCGTCCTCCGATTGTTTTCCCTCTCCCTTCGCGGGAGAGGGCGGATCGCGGCGTGGTCTGCCTACAGCTCGCTGTAGCCGCCGTCCTTCCACTCATAGACCACGAAGTCGGGCTTGGTGATATCGCCCTTCTTGTCGAAGGAGAGCGGGCCGAGCACCGTCTGGAAGGTCATGCCGGTGTGGATCTGCGCGGCCACCTTCTTCGGGTCGAGGGATTTCGCCGCCTCGGCCGCCTGCTTGATGACCTGCACGCCAGCGTAGGAATAGAGCACATAGCCCTCGGCATCGATGCCCTTGGCGGTCATGGCGGCGACGATGCCCTTGGCCGCCGGGTTCTTGCGCGGGTCGGGGCCGAAGGTCATCAGCGTGCCAGTGCCGCCGGTGCCGGCGATGGACCAGAATTCCTTGTCGGCCAAGGCGTCGCCGCCCATCAGCACGGTCTTCATGGCCTGGTCGCGCATCTGGCGGACGATGAGGCCGGCCTCGGGGTGCAGGCCGCCGTAATAGATCACGTCGACGCCGGCCGCCTTCATCTTTGAGACGAGGGCCGAGTAGTCCTTCTCGCCGGGGTTGATGCCCTCATACATCACTTCCTTCACGCCGTCCTTGTTGAGCGCCTTCTGCGTCTCGTCGGCGAGGCCCTTTCCGTAGGGCGTCTTGTCGTGGACGATGGCGATCTTGCCGCTCTTGAACTTCTCGGCGAGGAAGGCGCCCGCCACCGGCCCCTGCTGGTCGTCGCGG